>NZ_JBEXUE010000093.1:0-26596 GCF_040614275.1 Streptosporangium sp. NPDC006013 | reverse complement strand
TCGGCCCGGTCACCGCCGCCGCGCTCGGCCTCGCCCTGCACCAGGCCGCCTACGCCGCGGAGATCGTCCGGGCGGGGCTGCTCTCGGTGGACCACGGCCAGCGGGAGGCCGCCGCCGCACTGGGCATCCCCAGGACCAGGCAGCTGTTCCGGATCGTCCTGCCGCAGGCCATGCGGTCGATCGTGCCGACCGCGGGTAACGAGATCATCGGCCTGGTAAAGGGCACCTCGGTCGTCTACATCATGGCTCTGCCCGAGCTCTTCTACCAGGTACAGGTCATCTACAACCGCAACGGCCGGGTCATCGCCCTGCTGCTGGTCGCGACCATCTGGTACCTCGTCATGACCTCGGTGATGTCCGTCGCGCAGCACTACATCGAGCGGTACTACGGCAGGGGCCGCGCATGAGCACCGCGATGGTCGAACTGCGGGGCGTGCACAAGAGTTTCGGGTCGCTTGAAGTGCTGCGCGGGGTGGACCTGCGGGTCGACCCCGGCGAGGTCACGGTGATCCTGGGCCCGTCGGGGTCGGGCAAGTCGACGCTACTGCGCACCGTCAACCACCTGGAGAAGGTGGACAGCGGGTCGATCAGCGTCGACGGCGAGCTGGTCGGCTACCGCGGGGTCGGCGACCGGCTGTACGAACTGCCCGAGCGCGAGATCCTCCGGCAGCGAACCAAGATCGGTTTCGTCTTCCAGAACTTCAACCTCTTCCCGCACCTGACCGTGCACCAGAACGTCACCGAGGCGCCCCTTTCGGCCCAGCGCAGGCCGAAGGCGGAGGTGAACGCGCTGGCGACCCGGCTGCTTGAGCGCGTCGGGCTCGCCGACAAGGCCCACTCCTACCCCGGCCGGCTCTCCGGCGGCCAGCAGCAGCGGGTGGCCATCGCCCGCGCCCTGGCCCTGGAGCCCAAGGTCATCCTCTTCGACGAGCCGACGTCCGCGCTGGATCCCGAACTCGTCGGTGAGGTGCTCGACACGGTGAAGGGCCTCGCCGGGAGCGGCACCACGATGATCGTCGTCACCCACGAGGTCGGCTTCGCCCGCGAGGTCGCCGACACGGTGGTCTTCATGGACGAGGGCCGGATCGTCGAGCAGGGCCCTCCCGCCGAGGTGCTGGACGCCCCCAGGCACGAGCGAACCCGTCTTTTTCTCAGCAAGGTCCTCTGACCCCGCCCAACCTGAACAAGGATCGACATGTCGTTCATATCAAGGCTCGCCCCCGCCGCCATCGCCCTGCCTCTCCTCCTCGCCGCCGCCTGCGGCACCGCCGAGCCCTCCGCCGGCACCACCGCCAATGCCGCGGTCCCATCCGCCGCCCCGTCCACGGCCGGCGGAGTCAGGATCAACACCTCGCCGGAGCAGAACCGGATCCGCGCCGACAAGGTGGACGCGATCGCCGCCAAGGTCCCCGAGGCGATCCGGTCCAAGGGCGAGCTCATCGTGGGCTTCAACGGCGAGGGCGCGCCGCCCCTGGTGTCCCTGGCCGACGACGACACCACCCTGATCGGGGTGGAGACCGATATCGCCCATCTGATCGCCGACGTGCTGGGCCTGAAGGTGAGGGAGGAGAACACCTCCTGGGAGAACCTGTTCCTGGCCGTCAAGTCCGGCAAGTACCACGCGGTGCTCAACAATGTCACGGTGACCGAGGAGCGCAAGGACATCTACGACTTCGCCACCTACCGGGTGGACCAGCTCGCCTGGCAGGTGGGCGCCTCCAGCCAGATCACCAAGATCGAGAAGCCCGCCGACATCGCCGGGCTGAACGTGTCGGTCGGATCGGGCACCAACCAGGAGAAGATCCTGCTGGAGTGGGACGCGCAGAACCAGAAGGCCGGGCTCAAGGCCGCGCAGATCCAGTACTACCAGAAGTACGGCGACGTCCTGCTCGCCCTGAAATCCGGCCGCATCCAGGCCTACCTGGGCCCGAACCCGCCCATCGCCTACCAGGTCGCCGTCGGCGGCGACAGCAGGATCGTCGGGACGCTCTCGGGCGGCGGGTCGGTCGAGGGCCTGATCGCGGTCATGACCCTGAAGGGCAACGGCCTGGTCCAGCCGGTCAACGAGGCGATCAACACGCTGATCGAGAACGGCAGGTATCTTGAGGTGCTCAAGCGCTGGGGCCTGGAGAACGAGGCGCTGCCCAAGTCGCTGATCAACCCGCCCGGCCTGCCGAGGCAGCCCAAGTGACGGTCGACTCCACCAGGCCCGCCCCCGGAGCCGAGAACATCCTCCGGACGACACCCCTCCCACGACGGACCGGCACAACCGTCGAGGCGCACCACGTGGCCGTCCGCGACCCGCGGGTCAGGCCGCTCCTTGAGGACCTGCACGCCGAGTACAACAGCCGGTACGGCCCCAACGAGGAGATCAACCGCTACCCCGACGAGCGGTTCACCCCTGAGCAGGGGGGTGCGTTCCTCATCCTCGCCGAGGACGGACAGACCGTCGCCGGGGGCGCGTTCTTCCGCCGCGACGAGGAGACCGCCGAGCTCAAGCGGATCTGGACCCACCCGGACCACCGGCGGCGCGGCCTGGGCGTCGCCGTCGTCCGGGAGCTGGAGCGGGAGGCCGCGCGGCAGGGCTA
Source organism: Streptosporangium sp. NPDC006013 (assembly GCF_040614275.1). Taxonomy (NCBI): domain Bacteria; kingdom Bacillati; phylum Actinomycetota; class Actinomycetes; order Streptosporangiales; family Streptosporangiaceae; genus Streptosporangium; species Streptosporangium sp. NPDC006013. The sequence goes on along the minus strand of NZ_JBEXUE010000093.1, from coordinate 24,008 downwards.
CCGCAGGATCTACCTGACCACCGGTCCCCGCCAGCCCGAGGCCGCCGGGCTGTATCTCGCGACCGGATACACCCCGCTCTACGACCAGGACGCCGATCCCGAGACGATCGGCCCCCACCCCTTCGAGAAGACCATCCGGGAAGCGCGGACCGGCTGACCGTGCCACCGCCCGCCGGGGAGCGCCGGAGAGGACGTCCGCCGGACACCGACCGCCCCGACTTCCTAGGAACGGGCCGACGAGACCCAGGAGGCGTACAGGTCGGCGTAGACGCCCGGCTGCCGTACCAGCTCGGCGTGCGGGCCGCGCTGCACGATCCGGCCCCGGTCGAAGACGAACACCTCGTCGGCCGCCTCGGCGGTGGAGAGCCGGTGGGCGATGGAGACGGCGGTGCGGCCCCGGGTGACCCCCTCCAGGGCGCGGGCCAGCCGTACCTCCGTCGCCGGGTCCACCGCGGAGGTGGCCTCGTCCAGCAGCAGCAGGTCGGGATCCGCCAGGTAGGCGCGGGCGAGCGCGACGAGCTGGCGCTCGCCGGCCGACAGCGACTCGCCGCGCTGGCCCACCCTGGTCGACAGGTCGGCGGGCAGCCCCTCCAGCCAGTCGGCGAGCCCCAGCTCGGTCATGGCCAGCCGGATCTCCTCCTCGGTCGCCGAGGGGCGGCCGAAGGCGATGTTCTCGGCCAGGGTGCCGTCGAACAGGAACCCGTCCTGCGGGACCATGACGATGCGCCGGCGCAGCGAGGAGAACCTGACGGTCCGCAGGTCGTGGCCGTCCACCGTGATCCGTCCCGAGACGGGGTCCATCAGACGGGTGAGCAGCTTGGCGAAGGTGGTCTTGCCGGAACCGGTCTCCCCCACCACGGCGATCCGCGAGCGGGGCGGGATGTCCGCCGAGACCTCGTGCAGCACCGGCACCCCGCCGGGATAGGCGAACCCGACGTTCTCGAAGGAGACCGAGATGGGGCCGCGCGGCAGCTCGACGCCCTCCGGGCCGGGGTCGGCGACGTCGGGCGGGGTGTCGAGCACGCCGAGGATGCGCCGCCATCCGGCGACGGCGTTCTGCGCCTCGTTGAGCACCTCGGTGGCGATCTGCATCGGCGAGACGAAGAGCGTGATGAGGAACAGGAAGGCGACCAGGCTCCCCACGCTGATCTCGCCGGCCAGGCCGAGCCGCACCCCGACCAGCACCACGGCGGCCAGGGCCACCGAGGCGACGATCTCGGTCAGCGGGAACACCGTCGCGACGATCCGCTGGGTGCGGGCCTGCGCCGCCTTGTTGGCGTCGATCGCGACGTCGAGCCTTTCCGCCGTACGGGCCTCGGAGCCGTGGGCCCTGATCACCGCGGCGCCCACCACCGACTCGCTGACCGCCGAGAGCATGTCGCCGGTGCGCTCGCGGACCCGGGTGTAGGCGCCGGAGAGCCACCGCTGGAAGCGCGGCAGCACGACCATGAGCGGCAGGAAGCAGGCCCACACCACCAGGGTGAGCTGCCAGGAGTAGACGAACATCAGCACGGTGGCGACCAGGAGCTGCCCCGGGGTGATGATGATCATCAGCCCGCCCCACTGCATGAACGTGCTGATCTGGTCGACATCGCCGGTGACCCGGGAGACGAGGGCGCCGCGCCGCTCGGAGTTCTGGGTGAGCACCGACAGGTCGTGCACGTGCCGGAAGCCGCGCACCCTGAGCGCGGCCAGGGAGGACTCGGTGGCCCGGTAGAGGCGGACGTTCATCAGGTATCCACACAGCGCGGTGAGCGCCACGGCGGCGGCGCACAGCAGCACCGCGGTGCGCACGTAGGCCAGGTCGGGGCTCGCTCCGCCGAGCCCGGTGTCGATGGTCTGCTGGACCGCGATCGGTACGATGATCTTGCCGACCGTGGCGACCACGGCCAGCACGAGCGTTCCGGCCAGCCCCTTGCGGAACTCCGGCGTGAGTGACAGCCCGTGCCTGACGGTGGCCACCCCGGAACGCTCGACCCCCTGAAGCGAGCTCAAGCGCTGACCTCTTCCTCTTGCTCGGCGTCGAGCGCCTCGCGCTCGGCTTCCTGACGTTCGTAGGCGGTGACCAGATTGCGGTAGCCCGCGCAGCGGGCGAGCAGCTCCGCGTGGCCGCCCCGGTCCACGACCCGGCCGTGCTCCAGGTAGACGACCTCGTCGGCCAGGGCGATGGTGGCCATCCGGTAGGCGATGACGACCACCGTGGAGGCCTGGGCAGCGTCCCTCAGCCCGTACAGGATCCTGGCCTCGACCTGCGGGTCGACGCTGGAGGTGGCGTCGTCCAGGACGAGCAGCCGGGGGCGGCGCACCAGCGCACGGGCCAGCGCGATCCGCTGGCGCTGGCCACCGGAGAGGCTGGTGCCGCGCTCGCCGACCTTGGTGTCCAGCCCCGAGGGAAGGGCGCTGACGAACCCCTCGGCCTGGGCCAGGCGCAGCGCCGCCCAGACGTCCTCGTCGCCGACCGGCAGGCCGAGGGTGACGTTGCCCCGTACGGTGTCGTCGAACAGGAACGTCTGCTGCGGCACCAACGCCACCACGTCGCTGACCCCGCCCCTGGTGACCTCGCGCAGGTCCGTGCCGTCCAGCAGGACGGTGCCCCGCGCCGGATCGACCAGGCGGACGAAGGTCTGGGCGAGCGTGGACTTGCCGGACCCGGTGGGGCCGACCAGGGCGACGGTGCGGCCGGGGGCGACCTCCAGGCTCACGTCGTGCAGGACGGGGAAGTCACCGTCACCGTCACTGTCACCGTCACCGCCGCCGTAGGCGTAACCGAGGTCGCGGACCTCCAACCTGGCGGGGTCGGCGCCGGTCAGCTCGACGGCGCCGTGCTCCATGGAGCCGGTCGCGTCGAGCACCGCCCTGATCCGCCCGTAGCCGACGACGGCCCGGGGCAGCTCGGCGAGCACCCAGCCCAGCGCGCGGATCGGGAAGGCCAGCAGGGTGAACAGGTAGGCGACCTGGACGAGCACGCCGGAGCCGATCGCGCCGCTCTCCAGCCGCATCGCGCCGATCAGCAGCACGGCGAGCACGCCCAGGGTGGGCAGCGCCTCAAGCACCGGGTCGAACAGGCCGCGGACCCGGCCGACGGCGATGTTGGCGTCGCGCAGCTCATGGGCCTTGGCCAGGAACCTGGCGGTCTCCTCGTCCTCGCGGCCGAGGGTCTTGACGACCAGGGCGCCGTCGAAGCTCTCGTGGGCGATCTCGCTGACCTCGGCGCGCAGCTGCTGGGCGCGGGTGGCCAGCGGGTTGAGCCTTCGCTGGTAGACCAGGTTGAGCACGGCGATCGCGGGAAAGACCAGGAAACCGACGAGGGCGAGGATCGGGTCGGTGATCACCATTGCGACGGCCGCGGTGACCAGCATCACCACGACGCCGACCGCCATCGGCAGCGGCGCGAGCGGCGCCCAGGCGGCCTCGACGTCGGAGCCGGCGTTCGACAGCAGCTGCCCGGTCGGGTGCCTGTGGTGCCAGGCCAGCGGGAGCCTCAGATACTGCCGGGTGACGTCCCGGCGGGAGCGGGCCTGCATCCGGTACTGCATGACCCCGGCGAAATACCGCCGTCCCGCCACGCCCAGCGCCTTGAGCAGGGAGACCCCGAGGATGAGGAGCGCGCCGAAGGCCAGCGCGCCGGTCGTGATCCGCCCGTCCTCGAAGGCGGGCAGCACGACGTGGTCGGTCGCCCAGCCGAGCGCCCACGCCGCGGCGACGGTCATCAGGCCGTACAGGGCGCTGGACAGCACCGCGGCAGCGAAGATCGGCTTTTCAGCCCGGATCGCCACCCCGAGGACACCGAGCCCCTGTCGCATGACTGCGGTGGTCACCTTGCTCGCCACGCGGGAGGTGTCCTTTCGACGGGAAACATTGCTACCTAAGTCCCTATCACCCTGGATCATGCGGTTATTCCCGAACCACCTCCGACAAGATCGCACCCACACCTCTGGTTGCTCACACAACGACCTTGTTAGGATCATCAAATGAATCACGCCCGTGCCGAACGCGCCGCGCTCAGCGACCTGTTCGCCCAGCTCGGCCCGGATGCCCCTACGCTCTGCGAGGGCTGGACCACCTTCGACCTCGCCGCCCACCTCGTCCTGCGCGAGCGCCGCGCCGACGCGCTCGGAGGCATCCTCCTCAAGCCGCTGGCCGGATACACCGACAGGGTGCAGGAGTCGTTGAAGACCAGAAAGGGCTACCCGGGCCTCGTCGAGCTCGTGCGCTCGGGGCCGTCCGGGCCCTACCGCCTTCCCGGCCTCGACCAGACCGTCAACACGGTGGAGTTCTTCATCCACCACGAGGACGTGCGGCGCGCACAGCGGGTCTGGGAGCCGCGCGAGCTGCCCGCCGACCTTGAGGAGAGGTTCTGGAAGCAGATCCGCGCCGGCATCCGGGTGTTCCTCCGCCGCTCCCCCGTCCGGGTGGTCCTGCACCGCATCGGCGGAGGCGTCGCCATCGGCGGTTCCAAGGACGCCACGCAGCAGGTCGAGGTGACGGGCCGGGCCGGGGAACTGCTGCTGTTCTGCTTCGGCCGCCAGGCCCACGCCAAGGTCGACCTGAGCGGCGACGACGAGGCGGTGGCCAGGCTGATGGACGCCCCCCTGGGCGTCTGAGGGCCGTGCGCCCGGCCGGCTCGCTCACGGCCCGCGCGAGATCGTGACCGAGCCGGGACACGCACACGCCAGGCGTCGCGCGATCGGCCCACGGTCTCGCCCGGGGCCCGGGGCGACCGGATGCCACCGGACACCAAGCCCCCTTGGTTTTTTCGGCAGGGGTCACCGCACACCGGTATTCGCGATCCCGCCGCCCGCCCCTAGCCCTACCGGTATACCTGGCTGTGAGGATTGGACAGGAGCACCCCGGCCACCGCACGATGGCTGGTGTGACCTATGCCAAACTCGCGACCAGACCATGGTTTGCCCCTGTGGGATGGGTATGATCATCAAAATCCGGGAGCCACCCGGGCCGCAGATGCCAAAGATCGATAAAATTCGGGTATATACGGCTGGGATTGGAACTGCCAGGAGGCCCCCATGCAGGTCAAGAAGGTCCTCACCTACCTCGGGGTAGCGTTCGTGGTCTTCTATCTGTTCACCAAGCCCGCCGAGGCGGCGGGCGCGGTCAACGGAGTCTTCGACGGGATCGTGAGGGGAGCAGACCAGTTGGCTCTGTTCGTGACACGAGTACTTAGCTGACCGACCGGCGGGAACCCCCCGCCCCGAACCATGTCATCCGCGCTCCTGACCGATCCACGGGGGAGCGCCACACTCCCCCGGCACCAGACCGCCGCACCGCTTGCTTCGCCGATCCCGAGAGCGCATCACAAGGATCGCCGTAGGCCGCCGCCGCCCCCCTGCCCGTGAGCCCCCCGACGAAACCCCACCCGCCGCCCAGAGCCGCGCGGCGAACGCCCTGACCCGATCATGGATGACCACGGGAAACATCACGGCACTCCCTTGATGATCTTTCCGGCACCTTGAGGGGGAGGTCCGTTTCTCGTACGGGGGGATCGTTCATGCGGGGCACGCGGGGTTTCTCCCTGGTCGGGTCGCTCATCGCCGGAGCCGTCACGTTCGGCCTACCGGCGACCTCACAGGTCGCCTTCGCGACCCCTGCATCCGTCCAGACACCGTCCCCCGCCCCGTCACCGGCCTCCACCCCGGCGTCCGGCTTCAAGGGCCCGGCAACGGTAGGGACGGCGGCCGGCGACGGAACCGAACGGCCCGTCGGGCGGGGCGCCGTTCCCCCGCCGCCCTCCGCCCACCCGTTCCTCGGCCACTTCGGCGCCTCCGTCGACCGGCCGCTGAAGGGCAGGATCACCCTGGCCAACCCGACCGGCGCGACGCTCGGTTTCAGGGTGGCCGACCCCACCCTGCTGCCCACCGGGATCACGCTCGACGCCGACGGCCTGCTCGGCGGCGCCTCCCGGGTGCCCGGCATCTGGACGGTCCCGGTCGAGGCGTGCACTCCCTCCGGTGCCTGCGCCACCGGCGCGGTGACGATCACCATCACCTGCCGCTGCGCCCGCCCGCTCCCCTCAGCCCCGGCCTCCTTCCCTCCGGCCGCCCCCGCGACGCCGAACACCCTGCGGCAGCAGGGTTCCACCGCATGACAACAGGTCAAAGACCGTTGGAACCCCCCGAACCGATCCGGGGGAAACACCAAGGTGCTTCCACTCTCCCCGGAGACGTGTTACGCAGAAAGCGTGGGAGATCATCACGACGCCGGCGGAGCCGACACGCTCGACTCCGCGACACGACGCGTCATCGAACGTGTCACCGAACGCGTCAACACCGACGGCATCAAACTGATCCGCTTCCTGTACGCCGACCACGGCGGCGTGATCAGGGGTAAGGCCACCTCCCACTCCCTGCTGGCCGAACGGCTCCGTACCGGCATCGGGCACACCGTCGCGATGATGGCGATGAACATGCTCGACGAACTCCAGGACGTCAAGGGGCTCGGCCCGGTCGGCGAGGTCCGTCTCGTCCCCGACCCGGCCACCTTCGTCCAGTTGCCCTACGCCCCCGGCTCGGCCGCCATGCTGTCGGACCTGCGCCAGGTCGACGGCTCCCCCTGGCCCGCCTGCCCGCGCACCTTCCTGCGCGAGGCCGTGGCCGCCCTGGCCGACGAGGGCCGTGTCCTCGTCGCCGCCTTCGAACCCGAGTTCACCCTCGGCCGCCGCGAACCCGACCCCGAGGGCGGCCTGGACCGCCTGGTCCCCGCCGACGACAGCCTCTGCTACTCGACGACCGGCTTCAACCAGGCCCACGACTACGCGACGACTTTGGTCCACGCCCTGGAGAGCCAGGGCCTGCGGGTCGAGCACTACCACCCGGAACTGGGCCACGGCCAGCAGGAGCTGTCGATCCGCCACGCCTCCGCCCTGCACGCCGCCGACAACCACCTGATCTACCGCGAGACCGTCAGGGGCGTCGCCACCCGCATGTCGATGTGGGCCTCCCTCGCCCCCAAACCCCTTGCCGACCAGGCGGGCAACGGCACCCACCTGCACCTGTCCCTCTGGGACCCCGCCCTGCGCACCAACGTCTTCGCCGACCCCTCCGACCGGTATGGCCTGTCGGTCACGGCCTACCACTTCATCGGCGGCCTGATCGCCCACCTGCCCGCGCTCACCGCGCTGACCTGCGGCTCGGTGAACAGCTTCCGGCGTCTCACCCCGAGGGCATGGTCGAGCGCGTACGCCTGCTACGGAATGGACAACCGCGAGGCCGCGGTGCGCATCTGCTCCCCCACCGGCCGGGACGCCGCGGCGTCCACCAACCTGGAGCTGAAGCCCTCCGACTCCTCGGCCAACCCCTATCTGTCGCTCGGCGCCGTCATCCACGCCGGCCTGGACGGCATCCGCCGCCGGCTCGCCCCCGGTGCCCCCGTCGGTGTCGACCCCGCCACCCTCCCCGCCGGCCAGGTCCCCCGCCTTCCGGCCTCCCTGGACGAGGCCCTGGACGCTCTGGAGGCCGACGAACTCCTCATGCACGCCCTCGGCCCGCTGCGCGCCTCCGCCTACCTCGCCGTCAAACGCTCCGAGGCCCGCTCCTTCGCGGCCCACAACACCGCCTACGAGCTGTTCCACCACTTCCGCGTCTTCTGACCGCCTTCCCGAACCGAAACACCGCCCGGTCCGGATGCCGTCAGAGCGTCCCCTCGTGACCCGGCAGGACCAGGCCGAAGAAGTCCTGCGCCGTGTAGCCGCCGATTCGCCGCGCCTTGCCGGTTTCGACGTTCAGCGCGTAGGCGGTGACGGTCACATAGGGCGGATCGGTCGTCGTGGCCGGGGCGTCATCCGCCGCGGGAAGCAGTTTGCCCATGCACACCGGGTTGGGAATGGCGATGACGGTGATCTCCCTGGGGTTCAGCCAGGCGCGCAGGGAGACGTTGTGGGTCTTCGTGGGCAGGCCGCTCACCGTGACCTTCCGGCGCACCTTGCCGGTCCTCGCGTCCAGGTGTGCGAGGGCGCCCGTCAGGCACGGCTTGAAGTTACTGGTCATACGGTTCTCCAGCCCGACGACCGTTTCGCCGTCGGGAGCCAGCGCGCCGAACTTGTAGGCCCGCGGGAGGGTGACCGCGGCCTGGTTTCCGGCCGTGGACGTCGTCCACAGGTGGGACATCATCTGCAGGCGGGACTTGGGCGAATACTCCGCCAGCATCACGGTGTCGCCGTCCTTGGAGATGCCGATGGGATTCCCCCCGTTCGGCAGCGGCCGGGTCATCCGCTCGCGCATGTCGATCAGCATGGCCGGGTCCTTCAGGGGAGGACGCTTGGTGAACGCCAGGAAGCGGCCGTCGTCGGACATCAGGAGGTGGGAGATGGAGCCGAGCCACGCTGTGGGGATCTTGACGGGAGCCGCCAGTTCGTCGCCGCTGTCCAGCTCACGGACCTTGAAGGTGCTCTCCTTGACGGCGTAGTAGGCGATCCTGCGCCCGTCCTGGCTGATCGCCAGCGGGCTGCTGAAGCCGGTCAGCGCGTCGGGAACGTGGTAGGTCCTCCCCGCGCGGGTGACCACCCGCCAGGCGCCGTCCCTGCAGTCCGGCGGGGCCGCGCCTTCGGACGGGTTGCAGAAGGTCTTGTACGCGTGGCTCAGCGGGCCCACTCCCCGGTCCGGCAGATCGGCGACTCCGCCGGTCCCGGAGGAGTCCTGCCGTTCCGTGGGCAGCAGCCGCACCCCGGCCGTCGCGCCGAGCACGATGACGGTGACCGTGACGGCCGCGACGAGTGCGGTGACGGTCCGGCGCCTGCGTTCGTGGATTCTGATCGTCCGCTCGGCCAGATCCACCCTTGGGGAGTCTTCGGCGATGTCGTCGAGCACCTGCCGCAGCCAGGTCATCGGTGTGCCTCCTGAGTATCGGCCTGATCTTCCAGTTCGGAGAATTTGGGGGCCAGTTCCGGCGCCAGGGCTCGTAAGCGGTTCAGTGCCTGATGGGCCTGGCTCTTGACCGTGCCGACCGAACAGCCCATCAGCTCGGCGGTCTCACGTTCGGTGCGGTCCTCGTAGAAACGCAGGACGATCACCGCGCGCTGTTTCGGGGGCAGCCGCAGGAGCGCCTGGCGCACGACGATCCGAATGACCGTGGAGTCCTCGCTCGCATAGGCCACCTCGGGGGGGTCGGCCCGCGGAAGTTCGCTCCCGCTCCGGCGCCGCAGCCATGAGATGTGCTGGTTCACCAGCGCTTTCCGCGCGTACGCCTCCGGCCTGTCAAGGCTCAGCACCTTCGACCAGCGCCTGATGATCTTGATCAGGACACTCTGCAGCAGGTCCTCGGCAAGATGCGCGTCTCCGGTGAGCAGGTACGCCGTGCGCATCAACGACTGCTGGTGAGCGTCCACGAATTCACGGAAGCTGTCATTGCGATCCAATATTTCTCCTCCCGACTGGTACAAACGCCGACGAGGGGCAAGAAGGTTGGGTGGCAGACCCGAATTAAACGACCTGCGCGAACGTGCGACCCAGGAGCCGGGAAACGCCAACGAACCACTACAGGGCCTTGGCCGCGCTCTCGATCGGCCTCGCTGTAGTCCCGGGGAAATTTCCAACGGATTTGCCTGACCTGCGGCGATACACAGGGCCTGGACGGCAGTCGCGAGGCGTCTACGGTGGGATCATGGGCGATGACGAGCCGAGGTTCGGCTACGGCCAAGGACGGCGGCCGCGCGGCCGAGGCCGGCCAGGTGCTGGTGGCGGCTCTGGGCCTGGAGCTCGGGCGCGGTGCGTCCGGCTTGCGCGAGATGCTGGAGCGCCGAATGACGCAGCTGATGCAAGGTCCACCCCTGGCGGTGTGGGTCGAGCTCGGCCGAGGCGGTCTTGAACAGGTATTCGGCGCGTGGGTAGGACAGGCGGCCCCGCCCGGTGACGGGACAGACGTCGCCGGACAGGTGCCGGTTCCAGGTGGCGGCGGCCGCGGTCGTTCAGCGCTCCATCACCGCGGCGTACTGCTCGGGCGTCAGCGTGGCGACCGGATACTGAGGCCCGGTCACGGCGGTCAGGCGGGCGAAGGTCTCGGCGTAGCCGGTGCGGGTGGTGGCCGCCTGCACCGACTCCAGGAAGCGCTCGACCGCAGCCGTTATCGGCGAGGCGGCCGGGGTCGGCGGGCCGGGGAAGGACACGACGGACACGGACGTCCTCCGGGCAGGCGATGTGACACATGATGTAGCCGAGTCGCCGTCGTGGCGGCAGACGCCGAGCTGGGCGGACACAGCCCGATGGCAGCCGGCGTTACAGATAATGCAAGTTCTGTGTCACAGATGTGCGGCGCCGCGGGCAGAGACTAGGTGGTCGTTCGCAACCGGGCCTCGGCGGCCCAGTGGGGTGCGTTCCAGTGGTCGGCGATGGTGGCGGCCTGGGTGAGGTGGGCGGCGGCCTCGTCGGTGCGGCCGAGGAAGACGGCCAGTTCACCGAGGGTGTGGGCGACCGGGCGCAGCGCCAACGACAGGCTCGCGGCGCCCGCCGGGGGGCCGTTGCGATGCGGAAGCAGCGTCGCGTAGATCTCCTCGGCGGCGTCGCGGTCGTTCAAGGCGACGATGGCCATCGCGCGCAACGTTGTGAGGAAGGTGAAGAAGAAGTCGGGGCGGATCGGGCTGGGTGACGCGCGGACCTCGCGGGCTTCGGCGTCCAGGCCGTTGGCGTGGAGGGCGAGCGCGAGCAGGTCGGAGACCATGGGGCCAAGCACGGCGTGGAGGGCGCGAACGTCGTCCAGGTGCGCACCGAGCGTGCCCTCGTTCAGCCAGATCGTGGCCAGGGCGAGTTGCAGAAAGCCCGTGTGCACCGATCCGATGCGCCGCATGCCCTCGTCGGCCTTGATGTAGAGGAGCTCGGCGTCGGCGAATCGGCCTTCGATGAGCGCCAGGCTCGCCAGCGTGATCTCGGCGACGGCGATCGCCTCGCGCATTCGGTAGGTACGCGCGAGTTCCAGGGCCTCGGTGATCACCTGGTGCATGGTCACCGGGTCATTGGCGGCGGCGACGACGCCGGCATGATTGAGCAGCCCAGTGACGCGGTAGACCGGCAGGTCGTGCTCGGTGCCGATCTCCACGAGCTCCCGGCAGAGCTCGGCGTCGCCGTGGACTTCGGCCAGGATCCCGAGTGCCGCGGCCCGCAACCGGGGTCCGGTGGCGAGGTCGAGTGCCTCCTGCGCTGCCTTTACAACCGTCGGGTCGTCCTCGCCGACCAGTTCGTGCGCGTACGCCATCAGGAGCCGGGACCGCACCGAAGGGGCCAGGTCGCGCTTCAGCAGGCGGCTCAGGCGGTCGACGATGGGCCGGTCCACCGTGCCGTACGTACGGGCCTGCCAGGGGGTCGGCTCTGTCCACGCGGTGAATGCGGCGATCATCAGGTCGTCGCGGCCCAGGGACTCCGCGTACTCCACGGCTTCACGTCGTGTTTCGCGGGCGGCTGCGACGGCTCCCGCCCGGATCTGCGCGCGCAGCAGCCTGCCGAGCAATTCGACGCGTTCGTCCGGTCCGGTCGAGTTGGTGACGGCATCGGTGAGAAGGGCGGCCGCCACGTCGTGAGCGTAGCGGGCCTCGGCAAGCTCGGCGGCCTGGACGCAGTAGCCGACGGCCTTCGGTGAGCCGGCGCGCGCGTAGTGGTGGGCCAGCGCCGCGATGTCGTCGGTGCCTTCAAGAGCGGCGGCGATCCGGGCGTGCATCCGGGTAGCACGCAATCTGCTGACGTCGGCGATGAGCGTGTCCCTGACGAGGGCGTGGACGAAGCGGATGAGGCCTGGGCCGGGCTCGTCGAGGAGCCCGGCGATGACGCCCGCGTCCAGCGCGTCCATCACCCCGTCCTCGTCGGTGTCGGCGGCCTTTACCAGGACGTCCACTGAGCTTTCCCGGCCTGCGACCGCGGCCAGCCGGAGGACGGACACGCCTGCCTCTGGCAGACGTGCGAGCCGTCGGCGCAGGACGTCCCGTACGCCTTCGGGGACCTCGGAGAGGGCGACCAGCGCGCCTTCGCCGTTCAGCAGCCGGGCGCTTTCGCGCACGTAGAACGGGTTGCCGCCGGTGCGCTCGGCGATCCCGGCGATGGTCTCCTCGTCGGCCTCGCATTCGGCCCGTACGAGCTCCGCGACGGCCTCGTCATTCAGCCCCGGCAGCGCCAGACGGAGGGGCGTGGCGCGCGCGAGGGAGGCCAGCGTTTCTGTGAGGTGCCCGCTCTCGTCCGCGCGGTACGCGGCGACGACCAGGATCGGGGCCCGCATGCCGAGGCCGCCGCCGAGCAGTTCCAGCGTGGCGGCGTCCGCCCAGTGCAGGTCGTCCAGCACGACGGCGACCGGGCGTTCCGTGGCGACCGCCGCGAGCCACTTCCACACGGCTTGGCGCAGCCGGAACCGTCCGGCGGTGGCGTCGTCGTCCGCCGCTCCGGTGTCGGTGAGCAGCGGCGCGAGGTCTCCCGCGAACTCGCCCGGGGACGTGGTCGCGGCGGCGGCTCTCAGCGCCTCGGTCCAGGCCCACGCGGGCGGCGCGCTGTCGACCTCGGGGCAGCGGCCGACGGCGACCAGCCACCCGTCACGTTCGAGCCGCCTGCCGAGGTGTTCCAGCAGCGTCGACTTGCCGAGCCCGGCCTCGCCGGTGACAAGGGCGATGCGGGCGCCGTCGGTGGCGGCCTCGGTGGCGGCCGTGACCAGTGCCGACAGCTGTGCCTCGCGTCCGACGAACGGCGCCTCGACGATCGGAGCCGCCCCCGGGAGAGGGGCCACCTGCGGCAGCGGGGCGGTCAGCGGGGGCGGGGGCACGGTCGCGCGTAGGACGTCTGTGCGCTGGGTGAGGATCGCCTCCTCCAACGCCGTCAGGTCCGGGCCGGGGTCGAGCCCGAGCTCCTCGGCGAGGATGCCGCGGGCGCGGCGAAGCGTCGCCAGCGCGTCGGCTTGGCGGCCGCTGCTCCACAGTGCCAGGGCGTGCAGCCGCCAGCCTTCCTCGCGGAGGGGCTCGTCGCGGGTGAGCCGCTCGGCCTCGGGAACCACCGCGGCGGGGTCGCCGCTGCGCAGACCCGCCGCGACGTGCAGCTCGGTGGCGACCAAGCGTAGCTCGTTCAGCCGGGCCGTCTCGGCGGCGGCCCACGGCTCGTCGGCGACCTCGGCGAACGCCGGTCCCTGCCACAACCCCAGCGCCTCGGCGAGCCGAGCCTGCGCGGCGCGTATGTCGGTGTCCGTACGCGCTTGGCCCAGCAGGCCCTCGAACCGCCACGCGTCCACCGCCTCCGATGGCAGCCGCAGCGCATAACCCGGCGCCGCGCTCACCAGCAGCCGGGCCGGCGTGCGCGGCGGACGTCCAGGCTCCAGCAACCGACGCAGGTTGGACACATACGCCTGCAGGGACATCAGCGCCCGCGCGGGCGGCTCCCCGCGCCACAGATCCTCGATCATCCGGTCGACCGGCACGACCTGCCCACGCGCCGCCACCAGCAACGCCAGCACGCCCCGCTGCCGCGGCCCGCCGAGGTGAACGGCCGCACCGTCCACCTCCGCTGCGAACGCGCCCAGCACCCGGATGAAGACCATGATCTGCACATCGTATGTGGACGTTCCAAATTGGCTCCAAGCCCCCTCCAAATACCCGGGAGCAGCCTGAACACGTCGCAACCGATGAAAGGCGGGAACAGATGAGCGTCAACACCCAGGACATGGAGATCGTCCACCGCGTGCTCCGCCGTGAGTCACGGCTGCTGGTGGAGCTCGTCGCGGCCGTCGCCCCGGGTGACACCGCTCGCGCCAAGGTGATCGCCGACCACTTCCGCGTCTACCGCATGGGCCTGCACAACCATCACGAGGGCGAGGACGACCTGCTGTGGCCGCCGCTGCTTTCCCGGGTGGACCTAGAGGCCGACATCGTCCTGCGCATGCAGGCTCAGCACGAACGCATCGCGGCCACCCTGAGCAGGCTGGACGCCACGGTCCCCGCCTGGGAGGCCACCGCGGGCGCCGACGTACGCGACACCCTCGTGGCCGCCCTCTCCGAGCACCACGCGGTCCTGCTGGAACACCTCGACGACGAGGAGGCCACCCTCCTCCCGCTCGCGGCCAAGCACATCACACAACAGGAGTGGGCCTCCCTGGGCGACCACCTGGTGAACAACACTCCCAAGCTCACCCTGCTCACGCTCTTCGGCGCCGTCCTGGAAGACGCGAAGCCGGCCGAGCGCGCCATCGTCCTCAGCGGCCTGCCCGCCCCGGTCCGCGTCATCTGGCACGTCATCGGCAGCCCCCGCTACGCCCGCCACATCCGCCGTGTCCGCGGCTGAACCCTGCCCAGTCTGAACATCAAAGGAGAACAACCATGTCGCAGAAGAAGCTCAACACCGTCCTGGCCACCGCCGTCGTCCTGTTCACCCTCTACCTCGGGTTGTCCTTCGTCCTGCCCCTCGAGACGTCCTTCCCGGGCCTGCCGAACTGGCCCTCTGGCGACAGCGGCTTCCCTATCGTGAAGAGCAGCCGCGAAATCGCGATGGGCCTGGCCATGGGCGCCCTGCTGGTGACGGGCCACCGCCGTGCCCTGGGCTGGGTCCTGCTGATGGTGGCCGTCGCCCCGTTCGGCGACATGGTCAACGTCCTGGCCCACCACGGCTCCATGGCCGCCGCGTTCGGCATCCACGGCCTGACCTCGGCACTGATCGCGGCCACCGGCCTGCTGATCCTCCGCGAGACCAGCAAGGCCCGCAAGGCCACCGCCCCAGCACCCACCGCGCAGCCCGCCTGACGTCTGCACGCCCCGAAGGGGTGCACGGTATTCCTTCGCATTTTCTGAGAACTCGAGAAAGGGAGACGACAATGACGATCAACGATCTGCGCGGTGTCCTCAAGGGGCGCGTGCTCCTGCCCGACGACGACGGCTTTGAACAGGCGGCCACCGCGTGGAATCTGACCGTCAGGCAGCCGGTGGCGGCCGTGGCGGAGGCCGCGGATGCCGATGACGTGGTGGCGCTCGTGCGTTACGCGCGGCGGGCGGGTATGACGGTGACCGCGCAACCGAGCGGGCATGGCGCCTCGGGTGATGTGGAAGGCCTGATCCTGTTGCGTACCGGCCTGCTGAACGAGGTGGAGGTACGCGCGCAGGAGCGCGTGGTCCGGGTGGGCGCGGGCGTGAAGTGGGGGCAGGTGCTGGTGGCGGCCGGTCCGCTGGGTCTGACCGGCCTGTCCGGCAGCGCGCCGGGGGTCAGCGTGGCCGGCTACACCCTGGGCGGTGGGGTCGGCTGGTTCAGCCGCAAGTACGGCTTCGCCTCCGACAGCGTGCGGGCTATCGACATCGTGGACGCCGATGGCCGGCCGGGCCGGGTGACCGCCGAGTCCGATCCCGAGCTGTTCTGGGCGCTGCGCGGCGGTGGCGGGGACTTCGCGGTGGTGACCGCCCTCGAACTCGAGCTGTATCCCGCGCCAGTCCTGTACGGCGGGCGGGTGATCTGGCCGGAGCACCGGACCAGGGAGGTGTACGACGCGTTTCTGGAGATCACCGCCGCGGCGCCGCGTGAGCTCAGTGTCTGGATCAACCGGCTCCAGCCACCCGGCGCGTCGCCGATGGTGACGCTGGATCTGGCCTACCTGGGTGAGGCGGCTCAGGGGGAGGACCTGCTGGCGCGCATCGACAAGATCGAGGGCGCGATCTCCGACAGCCGCGGCGTCGTCCCGGTTGCCGGCCTGGGGGGCATCGCCGCTGAGCCCGCCGATCCGGCCCCATCCATCGCTCGTGCGGAGTTGCTCACCGGCCTGGACGCGGAGGCGGTGGAGCTCCTGCTGGCCAAGCCGGTCGAACCGCTCATCAACGTGCAGATCAGGCACCTGGGCGGGGCGCTCGCCGAGCCGGGCGGCGGGGCCGGTGCGAGCGGCGCGGTGGCTGAGCCGTACCTGCTCGGCCTGGTGGGTCTCGGCCTGCCGCACGCGGCCGATACGACGCGCGCCAAGCAGGCCGAGGTCGTGGCCGACCTGAAGGCCTACATCAGCGGCCGCAAGCCGTACACCGTGCTGTCCCCCGGTGAAACGGCGGCGATGTCCTTCTCCGGCAGCGCGCTCGCGCGGCTGCGGGAGATCAAGCGGGCCCGTGACCCGCACAACGTGTTCCGCGCCAACTACCCGGTGCACGGGATCGGAAGGTGAACCCCAGGAATGTGAACTCGGTGTTGTCGTGCTCCCGACACCGGTTCGCATCATGGACGCCTTTTCCCTCGTCGCTCACCACGACAGTCTTCAGCTAACGCAGCAGAGGGTGGTTTAGTGCCTCCCCGCGCAGGGCGACACTGAAGGGCCGAGAATCCGCCATCTCTTACGCAGCACCGCATCAAGAAGCTCTCTCCTACACTTCAAGCCCCTCTCTGCGTTCGTGACGCACAATCCGCCGGACCAGACCACCTCCCCCACCGGCAGCCGCCACAGCCGCGCGGCCCGCTCCCGCACCAGGTCGATCAGCGCGGTGGCCGCGCGGTGCAGGGCCGGGCCGCCCACCTGTGCCGAGCGGCTGAAGAAGCCCAACCCTGAGCTCCTTCCCGCAGCAGCGCTTCAGCTACGGCGCCCGCCCCTCAACCCACCCCAGACGAAGGCTTCAGCATCAGGACGTACCCTGAGCGGCCGGAAACAAAGCGACTACGGCCCGCACCTCGTACGAACAGCACCAGGTGCGCGAAGGTGGGCCGGTGTTCCGGGCGGCGTATAAGAAAGCGCAACCCCAGGCGCCCGAGCAGGCCGGAGGCCTGAAGAACCAGACCCCCGCCACGACGGCCGCCCGGAACACCGGCCCACCGCAGCGCGAACCACGCCGACCGGCAAGACGAAACAGCCCCGGCCACTCGACGAACGACGTCAGCGAACGGGATACCCCGCCCCCCGCAAAGCGTCCTTCACATCACCGATCTTGAGCTGCCCGAAGTGGAACACCGACGCCGCCAGCACGGCGTCCGCCCCAGCCTCCACCGCCGGAGGGAAATCGGCGACAGAACCCGCACCACCACTGGCGATCACCGGAACCGACACCACGGCCCGTACCGCCCGGATCATCTCCAGGTCGTAGCCGTCCCGGGTCCCGTCACCGTCCATCGAGTTGAGCAGGATCTCCCCCGCCCCCAGTTCGGCACCCCGCCGAGCCCACTCCACCGCGTCGATCCCGGTCCCCCGGCGACCACCGTGCGTGGTCACCTCGAAACCGGACGGCGTCGGCGGTCCGTCGACGACCCGGCGGGCGTCCACCGAGAGCACGATGCACTGCGCCCCGTACCGCTGCGCGGCCTCGGTCAGAAGCTCTGGCCTGGCGATCGCCGCGGTGTTCAGCCCCACCTTGTCCGCGCCCGCCCGCAGCAGCCTGTCGACATCCTCGACCGAGCGCACTCCCCCGCCCACGGTCAGCGGGATGAACACCTGCTCGGCCGTCCGGCTGACCACGTCGTACATCGTCGACCGGTCGGAGCTGGAGGCCGTGATGTCGAGGAACGTCAGCTCGTCGGCCCCCTCCGCGTCATAGCGGCGGGCCAGCTCGACCGGGTCTCCGGCATCGCGCAGGTTCTCGAAGTTGACGCCCTTGACCACCCGCCCGGCGTCCACGTCCAGGCAGGGAATCACTCGTACCGCGACACTCATCGACGACTCCTCACGAACGGACGGCGGCGAGGGCGTCTTCGAGGGTGAAGGCCTGCGCGTACAGCGCCTTACCCACGATGGCCCCCTCGACGCCGATCGGGACCAGCGAGGCCAGCGCGCGCAGGTCCTCCAGGGACGAGACCCCACCGCTGGCGACCACCGGCTTGTCGGTACGGGAGCAGACCTCGCGGAGCAGGTCCAGGTTGGGGCCGCGCAGCGTGCCGTCCTTCGTGACGTCGGTGACGACGTAGCGGGAGCAGCCGTCCTTCTCCAGCCGGGCCAGCACCTCCCACAGGTCGCCGCCCTCCTGGGTCCAGCCCCGGGCGGCCAGGGTGGTCCCCCGGACGTCGAGGCCGATCGCGACCCGGTCACCGTACTCAGAGATGATCTTGGAGCACCAGACGGGGTTCTCCAGCGCCGCGGTACCGATGTTCACCCGGCGGCAGCCGGTGGCCAGCGCGAGCTCCAGGGAGACGTCGTCACGAATGCCCCCGGACAGCTCCACCTTCACATCCAGCGCGCCGACCACCGTGGCGAGCAACTCGCGGTTGCTGCCCCGGCCGAAGGCCGCGTCGAGGTCGACCAGGTGAATCCACTCGGCACCGGCCTCCTGCCAGGCGAGCGCCGCGGACAGGGGGTCGCCGTACGACGTCTCGGTGCCGGCCGCGCCCTGGACCAGGCGGACCGCCTGACCGTCGGCGACGTCCACGGCGGGGAGCAGCTCAAGCGACATCTGTTCAAGACCTCCGGTCGAAGACAAGGGTGAGAAAAAGCGGAACGAACAGCAAGGAAAGCACGAGCACGCCGAACCGCGCCGCCCACGAGGACCACAGCAGCCAGACGATCACCTGCACGATCAGGAACAGCACCGCCGCGACGCCGTTCTGCGCCCGGCGGCGGCGGGCCATGATGCCCCCCTGGGAGACGATCCGGACGGGCCTGCCCGGCAGCAACGCGGTCACCTTGCCGATGCGCTCGCGCCGCCGCGCCAGCCGCGCCTCCCGCGCTGCGCGCAGCGCGGCCAAGCGCGCCTGCTCGGCCTCCCGCTCGGCCCTGCGCCTGGCCCGTTCCTTACTCATCAAAGGCCCATCAAGAACTCACCCGACGGTCCCGAGCCAGTTGGTGAGCAACTGGGCTCCGGCGTCGCCCGACTTCTCCGGATGGAACTGGGTGGCCATCAGCGGGCCGTTCTCCACCGCCGCGACGAACGGCACCCCGTGCTCGGCCCAGGTGAGCAGCGGGTCGGCGAACCCGGGCCCCGCCTGGAGCTTCCAGGTCCGCACGCCGTACGAGTGCACGAAGTAGAAGCGGGTATCCGCGTCGAGCCCGGCGAACAGCACGGTCTCGGCGGGCGCCTTGACCGTGTTCCAGCCCATGTGCGGCAGGACCGGCGCCTCCAGGGACTCCACCGTGCCCGGCCACTCCCCGCAGCCCTCGGTAGTGACGCCGTGCTCGACGCCCGCCTCGAAGAGGATCTGCATACCGACGCAGATGCCCAGCACCGGCCGCCCGGCCGACAGGCGCCGCGCGATGATCCGCTCACCCCGCACCGCGCGCAGCCCGGCCATGCACGCGGCGAACGCCCCCACCCCGGGGACGACGAGCCCGTCGGCCTCCATCGCCGCCTCGTAGTCGGCGGTCACCGTGACCTCCGCGCCGACCCGGGCCAGCGCGCGCTCCGCCGAACGGAGGTTGCCCGAGCCGTAGTCAAGAACGGTCACCTTCTTCACCACCAGAGCACCGCCGCCGTGGTCGCCAGGGCCGCGAGGGCGGTGAGCAGCACCGCGCCCTTCTTCAGACCCTGTTTGAGGAATGAGACGATCCCGCCCACGAAGAAGAGCGCGACGAACGCCATCGCGATGGCCGACCAGTTGTCGCTCACCGTCTCCGCCCCCTCCGGCCGGGAGAAATCACAGCACGCCCTTCGTGCTCGGCACCCCGGTGGCGCGCGGATCACGCTCGGATGCCGCCCGCAGCGCCCTGGCCAGGGCCTTGAACTGCGCCTCCACGATGTGGTGGGCGTTGCGGCCGTAGGGGACGCGCACGTGCAGGCAGATGGCGGCCTGGGCGACGAACGACTCCAGGATGTGCCTGGTCATCGTCGTGTCGTACTCCGGACCGATCATCGGAGCCATGCCCTCGGGCTCGCTGTGCACCAGGTAGGGCCGCCCCGACAGGTCGACCGTGACCTCCGCCAGCGACTCGTCCAGCGGGCAGGAGGCGTTGCCGAACCTCCGCAGGCCCGACTTGTCGCCCAGAGCCTCACGGAACGCGGCGCCCAGCGCGAGCGAGGTGTCCTCGATCGTGTGATGGGCGTCGATGTGCAGGTCGCCCTCGGTCTTCACGACCAGGTCGAACAGCCCGTGCTTGCCGAGCTGGTTCAGCATGTGGTCGAAGAACCCGACACCGGTGGACACCTCGACGTTCCCGGTGCCGTCGAGGTCGACCTCGACCAGCACCGAGGTCTCCTTGGTGACGCGCTCGACGCGACCGCGACGCGGTGCGGCCTCGCCGCCGGCAGTGATGCTCACAGGATCTCCTCCAGGGCGGCGCGGAACGCCGCCATCTCCTCTGTCGTTCCGATGGACACTCTCAGCCACCCGGGCGGTCCCACCTCGCGGATCAGCACCCCGCGGTCCAGCAGGCCCTGCCACACCGCGCGCCGGTCCGGAAACAGCCCGAACAACACGAAGTTGGCGTCCGAGTCGGCGACCTTCAGCCCCCGGGCGCGCAACCAGTCCACGATGGCGTCGCGCTCGGCCCGCAACTCGTCGACGGCGCCGAGCAGCTCGGCGCGGTGGGCGAGCGCGACGCGCGCCGCCGTCTGGGTGAGCGTGGACAGGTGGTACGGCAGGCGGACCAGCAGCAACGCCTCGACCACCGCCGGGTGGGCGGCCAGGTAACCGAGCCGGGTGCCGGCCATGGCGAACGCCTTGGACATCGTCCGCGTGACGATCAGCCGGGGATTGTCCGGCAGCAGGGTCAGCGCCGACGGGGTGCCGGTCCGGGCGAACTCGAAGTAGGCCTCGTCCACCACCACCATGCCCGGCGCCGCCTCGACGATCCGGGCGATCACCTCCGGGTCCAAAGCGGTGCCGGTCGGGTTGTTGGGCGAGGTCAGGAAGACGACGTCGGGCCGGTGCTCCTCGATCGCGGCGACCGCCTTGCCCGGGTCGATCCCGAAGTCGTCCTCACGGGCCCCGGAGATCCACTCGGTCGAGGCCCCGGTGGTGATGATCGGGTGCATCGAGTAGGACGGCTCGAAACCCATCGCGGCGCGGCCGTGGCCGCCGAAGGCCTGCAGGATCTGCTGGAGCACCTCGTTGGAGCCGTTGGCGGCCCAGACCTGCTCCACGGCGAGGCCGTGACCGAGGTACCCGGCCAGTTCCCGGCGCAGGTCGAGCGCGTCGCGGTCGGGATAGCGGTTGAGGTCGGCGGTGACGCCCCGTACGGCCTCCGCCAGCTCGGCGACCAGCGAGTCCGAGGGCCCGTAGGGGTTCTCGTTGGTGTTGAGCCTGACCGGGACGTCGATCTGGGGGGCACCGTACGGCGTGCGTCCCCGGAGATCGTCTCGGATCGGCAGGTCTTCGAGCTTCACGACGGGATCTCCACCTCGAACCGGAAAGGGAAGGGCACTCACGAGGGCACCTCCCAGGCGAACCGCGCCCTGATCGCCGCACCGTGCGCCGGCAGGTCCTCGGTGTCGGCCAGCACGCACACGTGGGCGGCGGCACCGGCCAGGGCCTCGCGGCTGTAGTCGACGACGTGCACGCCGCGCAGGAACGTCTGCACCGACAGCCCCGACGAGTGGCAGGCGCAGCCGCCGGTGGGCAGCACGTGGTTGGAACCGGCCATGTAGTCGCCCAGCGAGACCGGCGCGTACGCCCCGACGAAGATCGCCCCGGCGTTGCGGACCCGGGCGGCCAGCGCGGACGCCTCCGCGGCGTGGATCTCCAGGTGCTCGGCGGCGTAGGCGTCGACGACGCGCAGCCCCGCCTCCATGTCGTCGACCAGCAGGATGCCGGACTGGCGCCCGGAGAGCGCCTCGGTGATCCGCTCGGTGTGCTTGGTGGCGGCGACCTGCCGGGGCAGTTCCCGCTCGACGGCCTCGGCCAGCTTCTCCGAGTCGGTGACGAGCACGGCGGCGGCGATCGTGTCGTGCTCGGCCTGGCTGATCAGGTCGGCGGCGACGTGCACCGGGTTGGCCGTGGAGTCGGCGAGGATCGCGATCTCGGTCGGACCCGCCTCGGAGTCGATGCCGATACGGCCCTTGAGCAGGCGCTTGGCCGCGGCGACCCAGATGTTGCCAGGGCCGGTGACCATGGTGACCGGCGGGCACTCCTCGGTGCCGTAGGCGAACATCGCCACCGCCTGGGCGCCGCCGACCGCGTAGACCTCGTCCACGCCGAGCAGCGCGCACGCCGCCAGGATGGCCGGGTGCGGCAGGCCGTCGAATTCGCGCTGCGCGGGCGAGGAGACCGCCAGGGAGGCCACCCCCGCCTCCTGGGCGGGGACGACGTTCATGACCACGCTGGAGGGGTAGACCGCCCGGCCGCCGGGGACGTACAGCCCCACCCGGTCGACGGGCACCCAGCGCTCGGTGACGGTGCCGCCCGGCACGACCTGGGTGGTGACGTCGGTGCGCCGCTGGTCACGGTGGACGAGGCGGGCGCGGCGGATCGACTCCTCCAGGGCCGCCCTGACCTTCGGGTCGAGCCTCTCCAGCGCCTCGGAGATCGCCTCGGCCGACACCCGGGTGGACTCCAGCTCGACGCCGTCGAACCTGGCGGTCAGCTCCCGCACCGCGGCGACCCCACGATGATGCACGTCGTCGCAGATGGGCCGCACCTTCTCCAGGGCGGCCTCGACGTCGAGGTCGGCGCGGGGCAGCACATCGCGAAGGTCCTCGGGAAGAGGTCCTCGCAGATCGGTACGCGAAATCACCCGTTCAGTCTACGGAGGTCCGCCACCCGGTATCGTCGCGTCCATTATCCGGACAGCGCCTTTACTATGTAGATTTTAACCAGCCGCTACGCTTTCCCCGTGAGCAAGAGCAAGAGCAAGGGCGGCCAGGGAACCCCCGCGACCGTGGCCCTGACCCAGGCGGGAGCCGACTTCACCCTGCACCCCTACGAGCACGACGCGAACGCGCAGGCCTACGGCGAGGAGGCGGCCGACGCCCTCGGCGTGCCGTACGGGCAGATCTTCAAGACCCTGGTGGCCGAGGTGGAGGGCGGGCTGGCCGTCGCGGTGGTGCCGGTGGCGGGCAAACTCGATCTCAAGGCGTTCGCGGCGGCGCTGCGGAGCAAGCGGGCCGCGATGGCCGACGCGGCCAAGGTGGAGCGGGTGACCGGCTACGTGGTCGGCGGCATCAGCCCGCTGGGACAGCGCAAGCGCCTGCCGACCGTGGTCGACGCCTCCGCGCTGGACTTTCCGACGATCTACTTCTCCGCCGGCCGGCGCGGGCTGCAGATCGAGACCTCCCCCTCGGAGCTGGTACGCCTCACCGGGGCCGTCACCGCGCCCATCGGCAAGAGCGGCTAGCGGAGGGATTCCGGCCCAGGGAGAGCCGGCGAAACCCCGGCCCGCCGCACAAGGTAGGCCGGAGGTCCCCGGGCCGTCCTGTCGAAGGAGAGCCGGCGAAACCCCGGCCCGCCGCACAAGGTAGGCCGGAGGTCCCCGGGCCGTCCTGTCGAAGGTTGCCGAGGCGGCACACGACGGCGTTCGGCCAGACTCGTCTGCGACGGCCGTACCGATCGGGGGACAGATGCACTACCTGACCGCTACCGAGATGCTCGAACTGCTGCGCACCAGGCAGGTCAGCGCGGTCGAGCTGCTCGAGGCGCACCTGCGGCGGATCGAGGAGGTCAACCCGGAGGTCAACGCGATCGTCACGCTGACCGCCGAGCGCGCCAGGCGGGAGGCGGAGGAGGCCGACCGGGACCTGGCCCGCGGCCACTGGCGAGGACCGCTGCACGGGCTGCCGGTCGCGCACAAGGACCTGGCCGACACCGCGGGGATCCGCACCACGTACGGCTCGCCGCTCTTCGCCGACCACGTCCCCGACACCGACGCGCCGATCGTGCGGCGGATGCGCGAGGCCGGGGCGATCACGGTCGGCAAGACCAACACCCCGGAGTTCGGCACCGGCTCGCACACCGTGAACGAGATCTTCGGCGCCACCCGCAACCCCTACGACCTGACCAGGTCGGCCGGGGGCAGCAGCGGCGGGGCCGCCGCCGCGCTGGCCACCGGCATGGTGGCGCTGGCCGACGGCTCCGACATGGGCGGCTCGCTGCGCAACCCCGCCTCCTTCTGCAACGTGGCGGGGCTGCGGCCCACCCCCGGGCGGGTCCACGTGGCGATGAAGTCGTATCCGCCGGAGTTCAAGGCGGACGCCGTCGCGTTGTATCTGTCTGACCCGGCGCGGACGTACGCGTCGGTGG
>NZ_JBEXUE010000092.1:0-26691 GCF_040614275.1 Streptosporangium sp. NPDC006013 | reverse complement strand
TCTACTCGACCTACTCGCTGATCCTGGCCACGTTCCTGGGCACCATGGGGCTGCCGCATGTGCTGGTCCGCTTCTACACCAACCCCGACGGCCGGTGACCGACCCGCGAGCAGCCGTCCCCGCCGGCTGGCGCACCGCGGCAGGCGAACTTCGATGGGCCGCCTCCTTCCTCGGTCCCTGGCTCGGCAGGCGCCTGCGCGGCCGCTCCTCCGGCGACGGCCGCACAGCCAAACGCCCGAACCTCCTTCCCCTGCACGCTGCTTTCGCAAGTGGCGAGACGAAGGAGAACGGCACACGCCCCGGCGACGCTCCCCGGCTCTCATGAACGATCCTTTGTCCGAATTCGAACGCGCCCACGGCTTGCTGACACCCCGCGGCTCACCCGCATGGCGAGGCGTAGGAGTTGTCCGGAAGGTACTGTTCCCATTCCTTCCTGGTGATGGGCGTGCCGGAGGCCGCGCAGATCCTCTTCTCGGCCAGTGTGACGTCGGTGCTCCAGAACTGGGCGGTCATGTCCGCCGAGGTGGTGGCAAGGGTGCCGGTCCTGGGATGGAACAGTACGCTGGACACCTTTCCCCAGTGGCCGGACAGGACCGCCCAGAGCCGCGGATCCGTCACGTCGTCCACCTTCCAGAGACGCACCGTCTGGTCGGCGGAGGCGGTCGCCAGCATCCGGTCGTCGGGGCTGAACGCCACCGACTTCACCGCCGCCGAGTGGCCGCGCACCTCGGAGAGCTGCCGTGGTTTGGAAGGGGTGGACACATCCCATACGCGTGCGGTTCCGTCGTTGGACGCCGTGGCCATGCGGGTGCCGTTGGAGTTGAAGGTCACGGAGTTGACGTCGACGGAGTGGGCGGTGATCTTCGAGAGCATCGAGAGGTGACCTGAGTCCGAGACGTTCCATATCGTCACGGTCCTGTCGGCGGACGCGGTGGCCAGGTATCTCCCGTCTGGACTGAAGGTGATGTCCCAGGCGGCGTCACCGTGTACACGCCTGTCGAACAACAGTTTCGGCTTGGCCGGCGTGGACAGGTCCCACAGCTGGACGGAACCGCACCCGCATGCCATGGCCAGCAGTTTCCCGTCCGGGGCGAACGCCACCGCGTCGGCCCTGCCGGCATTGCTCCTGAGCGTGGACAGGAGCCGGGGTTTCGCGGGATTCGCGATGTCCCACAGGCGCCCCAGCCCACAGCCGCACGCCGTGGCCAGCAGTTTCGCGTCGCGGCTCAGCGCGACCCCCTCGATGGTGTTGTTCTCTTCCTGGAGGCTGGCCAGGAGTGTCGCCTTTGAGAAGTTTGAGATGTCCCATAGACGAGCGGTGCGGTCGACGGACCCGGTGACGGCGAACCTTCCGTCGGCGCTGAGCGCCAGGCTCGTGACGGCGTCGGTGTGCCCCCTGAGTGTGGGCAGGGATGTGATGATCCCGGGGCCGTCTATGTTCCACAGGCGGGTTGCGCCGTCCGAGGAGGCCGTCGCCAGGGTATGTCCGTCCGGGCTGAAAGCCACCTGCTGAACCTCCGCGAGGTGACTGCCCAGTGCCAGGAGAGACAAGGGTTTCTTCGGGTCGGCCACGTTCCACAGGTAGGCGAGGTTGTCGGCCGAGGCTGCGGCGACCATGAACCCGTTCGGGCTGAACTTGACTCCGTAGAGGCGCTCCTTCGCGGGATAGGAACTGCTCAACCTCGCCGGCCGAGCTGGTCGTGACACGTCCCACAGGGACATGCCCCAGTCTTCTGAGGCGCTGGCCAGGGTTTTCCCCTCAGGACTGAAGGAGACGGCGCTCACCGAGTTGACGTGCCCCTTCAGCGTGGAGACGTGCTTGGGCCGCCTGCCGTCCGAGATGTTCCACAGCCGGATGGTGGTGTCGTTGGAGGCCGTGGCCAGCATCCGCCCGTCTGTGCTGAAGGCGACTTCCCGCACTCCGGCCCGGTGGCCTTTCAGCGTGGAGAGGAGCCCGGGTCGCCCCGGGTCCGAGACATTCCAGAGCTTCGCCGTCCCGTCATCCGAGGCGGTGGCCATCGTCCCGACGGCACTGAGAGCGATGCCGGTGACCGTTTCCCGGTGCCCGGCCACAACAGCCGTCATCTTCGGTCTCCCGGGAACGGTGACGTCCCAGAGCCGGGCCACGCCACCGCTGGAGGCCGTGGCGAGCAGATGGCCGTCTCGGCTGAACGCGACCCCGGTCACGGGGCGGGAATCCACCTTCAGTTCCGCCAGCTTCCCCGGCCGGCTCCGGTCGGAGATGTCCCACATCTCGACCGCACCGTCCGCGTAGGCCACGGCGACGCTTCCCCCCTGAGGGGCGAACGTGACATCGTACGCCTGGGCGTGATCGGCGACGATCCTGGTCGGCATGGCCCGTGAGAGGGTCGACAGCAACGCTCCCCGCGATTCGGGGGTCACGCTGACCTGGTACGCGGCGAGATTCAACTGGGCGCCCAGCGTCCTGTCCGTGAGCCGGTTGCCGATGTCGGCGGCCCGTTGCGAGGTCACGTCGTCGCGTTGTTCCTGGACGGTCCTGCGCTGCAGGAAGGCGGTCCCTCCCGCCCCCATGGCGACCAGCAGGAGCAGGGTGAGCGCCGCGATCACCTGGCGGGTGATCCGCGTGCGGCGGCGACCCAGCCGGGTGCCCGCGTCCAGGAAGGCGGTCTCCAGCGGTTGGAGTTCGCCCTGCTCCAGCTCGGCCGTGATCGTCCGCGCCGCGACCAGGCGGGTGTCGGTATAGAGGTACGAGGGGTCGCGGCCGTGCTGGTCCCAGGCGGCGGAGTCCTCCGCCAGCTGCTGCTGGATCATGAGGTTCGACCGGTTGGCGCCGATCCACGCCCCCAGCTGGGGCCAGGCGCGGATGAGGGCCTCATGGGCGATCTGGACGGTGTTCTCGTCGACGGTGACCAGGCGCGCGGCGACGAACTCGTCCAGCGCTCGCCGGGCGGGCGGATGACCGGCCGAGGCGGGCGGTGGGAGCAGGTCAGGCAGCGCGACGAACCGGCGGGTGTCCTCGGCCCCCTCCTGAATATGCACCAACCTCAGCAGGATCCGCCGTGCCGTTCTGGCACCGTCGTCGTCGAGCCGTGACAGGGCCGCGTCCGCGCTGGCGGCGATGGCACGGTCGATGCCGCCCGTGGCGTGGTACCCGGCCAGGGTCAGTATCTGTCCCTCCCGGTGCTGCCAGGTGGCGAGCAGCGCGTGCGAGAGCAGGGGCAGGGAGGCCCCCGCGCTCGCGGCCATGGCGCTGCTGGTCGCGCCGAGCTCGCGCAGCAGGAGATTCACCAGGCCGTCCTGCAGAGCCAGGCCGGAGAGCATCGCCGGCCTCTCGATCGCCTCACGCAGTTGGGCGGCGGTCATCGGCCCGACGACGATGGGCTGTTCCAGGGCCGCGACCAGCCAGGGGTACCGGCTGCAGTGGCCGTAGAAGTCGGCGCGCACGCCGATGACGACGGTGGCCGCGGGCTCTTCCCCCTGCTCCCCGCGGCAGGCCGCGCAGATCGCCTCGACGAAGGCCCGCCGCGCGCTCTCGTCGGCGCAGGCGGTGAACACCTCCTCGAACTGGTCGACGATCACCACCGGCCTGCCGGACACGCGAGGCACTTCTCGCAGGACGGCGCTCAGCGCATCCGGATTCCTCGCGATCTCGGTGGACGGAACACGGGACGGCTCCGCAGGGAGCCTCGACATGCGTTCGGCCAGTCTGCCCAGAGGGTCGTCACCGGGGGTGATCAGCAGATGCGGGCGGCCGGCCTGCCGGAGGGCCGGGATCAGCCCCGCCCCCAGCAGCGACGACTTCCCCGAGCCCGAGGACCCCACCACCGCGAGCGGGACACCACCGGCGGGGCCCTCCATCACCCGGGCCCGCAGCACCTCGGTGAGCTCGTCACGGCCGAAGAAAAGGTGGGCGTCCTGCGGGCCGAACGCGGCCAGTCCCTGGTAGGGGCTGAAGCCATCCGGGCCGCCTGCCTCGGACGGCAGGTCGGGGGGAACGGGAGCCCGGTAGGCGGGGTTGGGGGCCAACGGAAGGGTGTCGGTGTGATCGGTGGCCTGGCGGCGTGGCCGTGGCAGTCCCTCCCCTGCCATGGAACGATCCAAGGAGCGGTAGAGCGCGTCAAGGGTGAACTCGCGCGGACCTCGGGGATCTCCCTCGGTGAGCAGCCGGATCAGCTCGCCGGTGAAGGCGGTGTGCGGCTGCCCCGGACGGGTCCAGGCGCTTTCCTGCCCGCTCGCCGAGGCGAGCAGGTAGGTGCCGTGCCGCCAGGTGGTCCCAAACACCTCGTCGGTCGCCGCCGCCACCGGCCCGGACGCCCTGCCGGAGAAACAGCAGTCCAGGCCGATGACGATGAGACGGGCCCGGCAGCGGGACAGGACCTCTCGCACCGTCGGGAACGGCAGTGCCTGGTAGGCCGCCACGCCCCGGCTCAGATCGACGGTGGCCCGCGTGGCCAGATGCAGTTCCCGGTTCGGGCCGATCAGGCCGTGCCCCACGTAGTAGAGGAAGAGCACGTCGGTTGCCGACTCGGCCGCCGACACCAGGGCGGCGCCGATCGCGTTCGGGGTCTGGGGGTCCATGACCCTGGTCAGGTTCAGCGGGTCGAGTCCCGCCCGTTCCACCAGACAGCCGGCGAGCGCCGCGACCGTCGTCGTGACCGACGGGACCGGCTGGAGGATCGAGTCGGGAGAGTGCGTGGAGGATCCGACCAGCAGGGCCCGGGAGCCGGGGCCGGTGAGCAAGACCGGCTGTGCTCAGACCAGTGGCCTCGCGGTCGGCGGGATCGCCACCGGCAGGGCCGTCTGGCCGGTGAGGTAGCGGTCCGCGGCCGAGGCGGCCGAGCGGCCCTCGGCGATCGCCCACACGATCAGGGACTGGCCGCGGCCCATGTCCCCGGCGACGAAGACGCCGTCGACCGAGGACATGTAACCCCTGTCCCTGGCGACGTTGCCCCTGGCGTCGAAGAACTCGCCCTCGGCGACCTCGGCGAGCTCGGTGAGCAGGCCCTTCTTCTCCGGTCCCACGAAGCCCATCGACAGGGTGACCAGCTCGGCGGGGATCTCCCGCGCTGAGCCGGGCACCGGCTTGAACCCGCTGCCGGGACCCTCCACCTCGACCAGGCGCAGCGCCCTGACGTTGCCGTCGGCGTCGCCGACGAACTCGGTGGTGGAGACCGCGTAGACCCGGTCGCCGCCGCCGTCGGCCAGTTCCTCGTGGGCGCTCTCCATCTTGAACAGGATGGGGAAGGTGGGCCACGGCTGGCTGCCGGGGCGCTCCGCCGGAGGTTGGGGCATGATCTCCAGCTGGGTGACCGAGGCGGCCCCCTGCCGGATCGCGGTGCCGATGCAGTCGGCGCCGGTGTCGCCGCCGCCGATCACGACGACGTGCTTGCCCTCGGCGCTGATCGGCGAGACCGGGAAGTCACCCTCCTGGACCTTGTTGGAGGGCGGCAGGAACTCCATCGCCTGGTAGATGCCCTTCAGGTCGCGCCCGGCGACGGGCAGGTCCCGCCACTGGGTCGCGCCGCCGGCCAGCACGATCGCGTCGAACTCCGCACGCAGCCGCGCCGCCGTGATGTCGACTCCGACGTTGACGCCGGTACGGAACTCGGTGCCCTCGGCCCGCATCTGGGCGAGCCGGCGGTCGATGTGCCGCTTCTCCATCTTGAACTCGGGAATGCCGTAGCGGAGCAGGCCGCCGATCCGGTCGGCGCGCTCGAACACCACCACGTCGTGCCCGGCACGGGTGAGCTGCTGCGCGGCGGCCAGGCCCGCGGGGCCCGAGCCGACGACCGCGACCCGCTTACCGGTCTTCGAGGCGGGGAGCTGGGGGGTGACCCAGCCCTCCTCGAAGGCGCGGTCGATGATCTCGACCTCGACCCGCTTGATCGCGACCGGGTCGGAGTTGATACCGAGCACGCACGCCGCCTCGCACGGAGCCGGGCACAGGCGGCCGGTGAACTCCGGGAAGTTGTTGGTGGCGTGCAGGCGCTCGATGGCCTCCTGCCAGTCGTCCCGGTAGACCAGGTCGTTCCACTCGGGGATCAGGTTGCCCAGCGGGCAGCCGTTGTGGCAGAACGGGATGCCGCAGTCCATGCATCGCGCCGCCTGCTTGGTCAGCGTGGGCTTGGAGAAGTCCTCGTAGACCTCCCGCCAGTCGCGGATGCGGACGTCCACCGGGCGGCGCGTCGGCAGCTCTCGTCCGTGAGTGAGGAAACCCTTGGGGTCGGCCATCGGTCGTACCTCCCTTATCCCTGAACAGCCTGAGCGGTGTGGACGAGTCGCCGGGGGTTCCCGGCCGGGGTGCGCGTGGACATCGGCCTCACCCCTGGACCGCGGCGGTCATGACCGCCTCGTCGATGTCGCGGCCCTCCAACCGGGCGGACTCGGCGGCCCGCAGGACCCGCTTGTAGTCCGTCGGCATGATCTTGCCGAAGCGGGACGGGTCCCAGTCGGCCAGCAGCGCCTTGGCCACCGTGGAGCCGGTCTCGGCCAGGTGCGCCTCGACGATCTCGCGCAGCGTCTCGGAGTCGGCCTCGTCGAGTTCCTCGATCTCCACCATCTCGCGGTTGACCCGCTCGACGTCGGGGTCGAGCAGGTAGGCGACGCCGCCCGACATGCCGGCCGCGAAGTTGCGGCCGGTCGGACCGAGGATGACCGCCTTGCCGCCGGTCATGTACTCGCAGCCGTGGTCGCCGACGCCCTCGACCACCGCGGTGGCGCCGGAGTTGCGGACGCAGAACCGCTCCCCCACGACGCCGCGGATGAACGCCTCGCCGGAGGTCGCGCCGTACAGGCCGACGTTGCCGGCGATGATGTGCCCCTCCAGCGGGGCCGCCTCGTGCGGCTGGACCGAGATCCGGCCGCCGGACAGGCCCTTGCCGACGTAGTCGTTGGCGTCGCCGGTCAGCCGCAGCGTGACGCCCCTGGGCAGGAAGGCGCCGAAGGAGTTGCCCGCGGAGCCGGTGAAGCGCACGTCGATGGTGTTGTCGGGCAGGCCGGCGCCGCCGTACCGCTTGGTCACCTCGTGACCGAGCATGGTTCCGACGGTGCGGTTGACGTTGCGGATGGGCAGTTCGAGGGTGACCCGGGAACCGTCCTTGAGCGCGCCCTCCGCGAGCTGGATCAGCGTGTTGTCCAGCGCCCTCGCCAGTCCGTGGTCCTGCCCCACCACGCGGCGGAGCGAGGCGCCGGCCGGCAACTCGGGCTGGTGCAGGATCGGTGCCAGGTCAAGCCCCGCGGCCTTCCAGTGGTTCTCCGCCGAGGTGGTGTCCAGCAGCTCGGCGTGGCCGACGGCCTCCTCCAGGCTGCGGAAGCCCAGCGCGGCGAGATACTCGCGGATCTCCTCGGCGATGAACTCGAAGAAGTTGACCACGAACTCGGGCTTGCCGGTGAACCTCTTGCGCAGCTCGGGGTTCTGGGTGGCGACGCCGACCGGGCAGGTGTCCAGGTGGCAGACGCGCATCATCACGCAGCCGGAGACGACCAGGGGTGCCGTGGCGAAGCCGTACTCCTCGGCGCCGAGCAGCGCGGCGATGACCACGTCGCGGCCGGTCTTGAGCTGGCCGTCGACCTGGACGGTGATCCGGTCGCGCAGGCCGTTGAGCAGCAGCGTCTGCTGGGTCTCGGCCAGTCCGAGCTCCCAGGGGGCGCCCGCGTGCTTGAGCGAGGTCAGCGGGGAGGCGCCGGTGCCGCCGTCGTGGCCGGAGATGAGCACGACGTCGGCGTGGGCCTTGGACACGCCCGCCGCGACTGTTCCGACGCCGACCTCGGCCACCAGCTTGACGTGCACGCGGGCGGCGGGGTTGGCGTTCTTCAGGTCGTGGATGAGCTGGGCGAGGTCCTCGATGGAGTAGATGTCGTGGTGCGGCGGCGGCGAGATGAGGCCGACGCCCGGGGTGGAGTGCCGGGTCTTGGCGATCCACGGGTAGACCTTGTGGCCGGGCAGCTGGCCGCCCTCGCCGGGCTTGGCGCCCTGGGCCATCTTGATCTGCAGGTCGTCGGCGTTGACCAGGTACTCCGACGTCACGCCGAACCGGCCGGAGGCCACCTGCTTGATGGCCGAGCGGCGGACCGGGTCGTGGAGCCGCTCGGGGTCCTCGCCGCCCTCACCGGTGTTGGACTTGCCGCCCAGCCGGTTCATCGCGATGGCGAGCGTCTCGTGCGCCTCCATCGAGATGGAGCCGTACGACATGGCGCCGGTGGAGAACCGCTTGACGATCTCGCTGACCGGCTCGACCTCGTCGATCGGCACCGGCTCGCGGACCCCCTCCTTCAGCTTGAACAGGCCCCGCAGCGTCATCAGCCGCTCCGCCTGGGAGTCCACCAGGCCGGTGTACTCCTTGAAGATCTCGTAGCGGCGCGAGCGGGTGGCGTGCTGCAGCTTGAAGACGGTCTCGGGGTTGAACAGGTGAGGCTCGCCCTCGCGGCGCCACTGGTACTCGCCGCCGACCTCCAGGCGGCGGTGGGCGTTCTCGGCTCGGGGGTAGGCGCGCAGGTGGCGCAGCGCCGCCTCCTCGGCGAGGACGTCGAAGCCGACACCGCCCAGCCGGGAGGTGGTCCCGGTGAAGCAGGCGTCGACGACCTCCTGGCTCAGGCCGAGCGCCTCGAAGATCTGCGCACCGGTGTAGGAGGCGACGGTGGACACCCCCATCTTGGACATGACCTTCAGCACGCCCTTGCCGTACGCCTTGATGAGGTTGCGCACGGCCTTGTGCCTGTCGACCCGCAGCACGCCGGAGTCGACCATGTCCTCGACGGTCTCGATGGCCAGGTACGGGTTGACCGCACCCGCGCCGTAGCCGATGAGCAGCGCCATGTGGTGCGCCTCGCGCGCCTCGCCGGTCTCGATGACCAGGCCGACCCTGGTGCGGGTCTTCTCGGCGATCAGGTGGTGGTGGACGGCACCGGTGAGCAGCAGCGACGGGATCGGCGCCAGCACGTCGGAGGAGCCCCGGTCGGAGAGGACGATGATCCGCGCCCCGCTCTCGATCGCCTCGGAGACCTCGGCGCGGATCTCCTCGATGCGGCCGAGCAGTGCCTCGCCACCGCCCGCGACCTCGTACAGGCCACGGACCACGTGCGGGCGGAAGCCCGGCAGCGCGCCCTCGTCGTTGATGTGGATGATCTTCGCGAGCTCGTCGTTGTCGATCACCGGGTAGGGCAGCACCAGCTGGCGGCAGGAGGCCGGGCCCGGGTCGAGCAGGTTGCCCTCGGGGCCGATGGTGGTGGCCAGGGAGGTGACGAGCTCCTCCCGGATCGCGTCCAGCGGCGGGTTGGTGACCTGCGCGAACAGCTGGCTGAAGTAGTCGAACAGCAGCCGGGGCTTCTCGCTGAGCACCGCGACGGGGGTGTCGGTGCCCATCGAGCCGATCGGCTCGGCGCCCGCCCTGGCCATCGGCGCCAGGATGATCCGCAGCTCCTCCTCGGTGTAGCCGAAGGTCTGCTGCCGCTTGATCAGCGCCTCGTGCGTCGGGACCTCGTGCGAGCGGGCGGGCAGTTCCTCGAAGCGGACCAGCCCGGCGTGCAGCCAGTCCGCGTACGGCAGCTCGGCCGCCAGCTCGGCCTTGATCTCGTCGTCCTCGATGATCTTGCCGAGCTCGGTGTCGATCAGGAACATCTTGCCGGGCTGCAGGCGGCCCTTGCGGACCACGTCCTCGGGGGCGATGTCGAGCACGCCGGCCTCGGAGGCCAGCACGACCAGGCCGTCGGTGGTGACCCAGAACCGCCCCGGGCGCAGGCCGTTGCGGTCGAGTACCGCGCCGACCAGGGTGCCGTCGGAGAAGGTGATCGAGGCCGGGCCGTCCCAGGCCTCCATGAGGGTGGAGTGGAACTCGTAGAACGCCCGCCGGGCGGGGTCCATCTCGGTGTGGTTCTCCCACGCCTCGGGGATCATCATCAGCACCGCGTGCGGCAGCCGGCGCCCGGCGAGGTGCAGGAGTTCCAGGGTCTCGTCGAAGGAGGCGGTGTCGGAGCCGGCCGGGTCGCAGATCGGGAAGAGCCGCGACAGGTCTCCCGGCAGGTTCGCGGTCCGCAGCATGGCCTCGCGGGCCCGCATCCAGTTGCGGTTGCCCTTGACCGTGTTGATCTCACCGTTGTGGGCGATGTAGCGGTACGGGTGCGCCAGCGGCCATGAGGGGAAGGTGTTGGTGGAGAAACGCGAGTGGACCAGCGAGATCGCGGTCTCGTAGCGCTCGTCGCTGAGGTCGGGGAAGAACTGCTCGACCTGCAGCGGGGTGAGCATGCCCTTGTAGACGATGGTCCGGCAGCTCAGCGAGGGGAAGTAGACGTTCGCCTCGTGCTCGGCCCGCTTGCGCAGGCAGAAGGCCAGCCGGTCCAGCTCCAGGCCGGTCTCGCCGTTGGGGGACGTCACGAACAGCTGGCCGAAGAACGGCATCACCGCGCGGGCGCTCGGCCCGGGCAGGTCGGGGGTGGTCGGCACGTCGCGCCAGCCGATGACCGTCAGGCCCTCCTGCTCGGCGATCTCCTCGATCAGCCGCACCGCCCCGGCGCGGGCCGGCGCGTCGGCGGGCAGGAAGGCCGTGCCGACGGCGTAGGCGCCCGCCACGGGCAGGGGGAAGCCCACCACCGTGCGGAAGAAGGTGTCGGGGATCTGCGTCAGGATCCCGGCGCCGTCGCCGGTGTCCGGCTCGCTTCCCTGGGCTCCTCGGTGATCGAGGTTGCACAGGGCGGTCAGTGCCTTCGCGACGATGTCGTGGCTGCGGCGACCGGCCACGTCCGCGACCATGGCGACGCCACAGGCGTCGTGCTCGTGCGAGGGGTGGTACAGGCCCTGGGGCTCGGGAAAGCCGAGGTGGGCAGCGGGCATCGAATCCCTCCCGTCGTCTTGCTTCTTTGGAACAAGCAAGGGACGACGTTGGCCCTGCTGCGTGGTGGGTAGAGGTTACCGTACCCTGCCGGATACCGGCCTACCCGGTCAGGTCACACCGATTTGGCGCAGATTCGCCCGGTTTGTTTAACACGCGCTGATGGCACGACATTCCAGGTCCGGGCTTTAAGGTGGCCGAATGGAACCGAGCGCCCCCGCCGAATCGGGCGACCACACCGGCCTGACAAACACCGGAACCACGCACACCCCGGGCGTGTCGGAGGTGCCAGGCGGCCCGGCCGCCCACGAGGGGGTCAGGGCGCTCGTCGCCCGGCTGGGCGTCGACGGCAGGCGGCTGAGGATCGCGCTGGCCGCGTTGGGCGACGGCCGCTGGTGGACTCTCGCCGACCTGGTCAGGCGGACCGCGACGTCGCGGCGGACCATCGAGGCGCTGCTACGCGAGGTGGACGGGGAGCTGGAGCGCTCCGGCGACCGCTTCAGGCTTCCCGCCCACTGGGCCGGGCAGGAGGTGAGCACCCTCGCACCGGCCGACCCGGTGGCGCACCTCCTTTCCGACCGGGCGGAACTGGTCGCGCGGATGGACGAGCTGATCGCCAAGGCCCCCCGGGGCCGCCACACGCTGGACCACGTCGCCGCGACCGGCGACACCGTGGTCCGGCGGGCACTGCTGCTGGACGCCCGGTTCTGGCTGGACGACGCCCGGCTGCTGTGCGTGGGCGACCACGACCTGACCTCGCTGGCCACCGCGATGCTGCACCCCGGCGTCGAGGTGACGGTCGTCGACGTCGACGAGCGCATCCTGGCCTACATCGCCGGCCAGGCCGACCGGCTCGGGCTGGCCGTGCGGACCCGCTGGGCCGACCTGCGCCTGGGACTGCCCGCCTCCACGCAGGCCTGGGCCGATCTGGCGATCACCGACCCGCCCTACACCCCCGAGGGGGTCGGGCTGTTCGTCGCCCGCTGCGCGGAGGGGCTGCGCGACCGCGAGCAGGGCCGGATCATGCTGGCGTACGGCGCGAGCGAGCGCACCCCCGCGCTCGCCCTCAAGGTGCAGCAGGCCCTGTCCCAGCTCAACCTGGTCAACGAGGCGATCTACCCCGACTTCAACCGCTACCTCGGCGCCGAGGCCATCGGCTCGGCCGCCGACCTGTACGTCCTGCGCCCCACCACGAGGACCTGGCCGGCCGCGGCCGCCCGTACCGACTCCTCCGGCACCGCCATCTACACGCAGGGTCCCCAGTCCGTGGAGTCCGCTGTGACCTCCACTGTGGACTCCACTGTGGACTCCGCAGCCGGTTTCGAGGGCGGGTTCGTCCCGGAGGTGCTGGTGGGCGAGTGGCCCCGCGACGTGCTGCCCAGAGCCCCCAGGGCGCGCCTGGCGACCTGGCTGGCCAAACCCTACGCCAGTGCCCCGGCCAGGGTGGCGATCTCCGTACCGGCCGGGCTGGAGGCCGCGCTGCCCCGGCTGCTGCTGGCCACCCGCGCCGGGGAGGTCCGGGTCACCCTGGCCGCGGCCCCCGGAAACCTCCCCGCCGACCTGCTCGCCCCCGTCTACGACCTCACCGTCGAGGGCGCGTCCGTACGCGCCGTACGGACGACGCCTCACCAGGACGACACGGCCCGGATCCTGCGCCGCGTCCTGGACAACGCGCACGGCAAGCTCGCCAACACCTGGCGCGAGGCCCTGATCAAGGTCAGGGGCGAGTTGACGAAGAAGCAGGCCAGGGCGGTCATCGCCGCCGTCGCCCCGTGGGCGGACGACGTCACGGTCCTCGAACTGCCCGCCCACCGGCTACTGGAGCTCCGGGCCGCGGTGGAGAGCTCCCTCAGCGCACCAGCCGGCGCTGGATCGCCAGGCTGAGGCCGTCCACGGCGACCTGCGGGTAGGTGAGATCCACCTGACCCCCCTCGACCACCGGGGCGACCCAGCTCACCGTGGCGTAGTGCCCCAGGGCACGGGCCTGTGCCCAGCTGCGTGAGCCGTCGAAACCCTCGGGCGTGTCCGGAGCGGGCCGGACGAAGCCGTCGCTCCTGAGCGCCGCCACGAGTCTGTCCGCGGCGGCGGAGTCCGCGAGGTTGAAAATCAGGAACTGGCCGGAGACCTCGCCGTCCTCGGTCTCGTAGCGGGCCCGCAGCACCTGCGTGCACCCGTCAAGCGCGTCCAGCGCGCTCCCCCAGGCCGCCTCGGCGCAGTCGGCGAGGGTCTCGGTGGCCTTGAGCGCGAGCCTGGTCGTGCCCGCCGACACCGAGGGGCCGGGGAACATCTCGGCGACGGTCAGCGGCTGGGGGTCGAGGGCGCGGGTCGCGATGGGCGCGTAGTGGGCCGTACTGGGCTCCGCGCGAAGGACGGCGGCGCGCGGGTCGGGCCTGCCCCCCAGCAGGAGGAAGGCCGCCACCCCGGCGACCACGACCAGCACGGCGACGGTGACGGCGATCCACTTGCGCATGGGGAAAGAGCTTACTTCGACAGGCGGGACGCCAGGGACCACTGAGCCGGGGCGGACACGGGGACGGCGGGGACTATTTGGACGGGGCGGGCGCGGGGGAGGCGGCGACGATGCGGCGGAAGATCGCCTTCTCCACGCCGCGGACCGTCAGAGCCAGCGAGACGAAGTCGTCCTTCGGCCCGGGATCGGCGCCGTCGGTCCTGCCGATCCAGACCAGGCCCGCGTAGTGCCCCATGGCGTGCCCGCTGGACTCGGTGTGACCCCCGGCGGGGAAGACGGCCTTGCCCGCCTGGAGCGGCCGGACCCAGCCGCCTCGGTGCAGGGTGGTCAGCGT
Source organism: Streptosporangium sp. NPDC006013 (assembly GCF_040614275.1). Lineage (NCBI taxonomy): Bacteria > Bacillati > Actinomycetota > Actinomycetes > Streptosporangiales > Streptosporangiaceae > Streptosporangium > Streptosporangium sp. NPDC006013. Next base: position 13,082 of record NZ_JBEXUE010000092.1, on the reverse strand, counting down.
GTTCACCAGCGTGTCGGCCGAGGCGGTGTCGCGGAGGTTGAACAGGGTGTACTGGGCGACGTAGCGGCCGTCCGCGCTGACGTACAGGCCCCTGGCCACCTGGGTGCACCCGCCCTGGGCGAGCAGGTCGGCGAGCCCTTGGCCCCAGGTCGCCATCACACAGCCGGCCTCCAGGCGGGTGGCCGCCAGCCTCAGCGTGACCCTGCCCTCCTTGAGGGTCCTGGTGGCGAAGAGGTCCTTGACCGTCAGCGGCTTGGGGTCGGCCTTGCTCTGCGCGATCGGGGCGAACACCTTGGAGGAGGGCCAGCCCTTGTAGACGTCGGGCCTCGGCTCGGTGCCGATGACCGAGGCGGTGGCCCGTTCGGGCACGAAGTCGTTGCCGATCGCGGAGATCGCGAGGGTGAGGGCGACCGCGGCGACCAGCACGCCCGCCACCGCCCCGAAGACCATCAGCAGCCGCTGCTGGGGCCGGGTCAGCCCCCACTCGTCCAGCCGGGTGATGTCCTCGGTCCGCGCCCTGGCGGAGGTGCGGCGGCGCTTGCGCGCGGATGTGGAGGGCGGGCCTGCCGGAGGGGTCACAGTCCGCCCCCTCCCAGGAGGGTGCCCAAGCCGAAGGTCAGGGCCGCGGCGACCGCGCCGACGAGGAGCTGGCGCAGCCCGCTGTACCACCAGCTGCGCGCGGTGACCCGGGAGACCAGCGCGCCCGCGCCGAACAGGGCCAGGCAGGAGATCACCGCCGAGGTCACCAGGCTGGTGACCCCGAGCAGGTACGGCAGGAGCGGCAGGAGCGCGCCCACGCCGAACGACAGGAACGAGGAGATCGCGGCGATCCTGGGCGAGGGCAGGTCCTGGGCGGTGACCCCCAGCTCGGCCTGGGTGTGCACCTCGAGCGCCCGGTCGGGGTCCATCGAGATCTGCCGGGCCACCTCGGCCGCCACGGCGGGCTCGACGCCCCGGTCCTCGTAGAGCTTGGCGAGCTCCTGCTGCTCGGCCTCGGGGTGGCGTTCAAGCTCGCGCCGCTCGACGTCGATCTCGGCCAGGGCGAGTTCCCGCTGGCTGGCCACCGAGACGTACTCACCCCCGGCCATGGAGAACGCGCCCGCCGCCAGCCCCGCGACCCCGGCCAGCACGATGACCGTGGTGCCGCCGGTGCTGCCGGTGCCGCCGGCGACACCGGCGATCAGGGCGAAGTTCGAGACGAGGCCGTCCATCGCGCCGAACACCGACGGCCGCAGCCAGCCGCCGTTGACGTCGCGATGCCGGTGGTGCATCTCGGCGCGGCCCCCCGAGTCGTCGCCGCTCACCGGGATCCTTTCTCCTCCTGGTCGGCCAGGTCGGACGGGTGGGCCGGATCGACCGAGTCGTCGGCCGTGAGCGTGCCGGAGATGAGCCGCGGCTCACCGTCCTCCTTCGCCGTGCCGCCGCTCTCGTCGGGGTCGGCCAGGCCGGACGGGTGAGCCGGGTCGGCGGTGTCCTCCCCGTCCGAGGCGGCCGGGGTGACGACCGGCTCGGCATCGGTGTCGGCCCCGGCCTCACCCTTGTCCGCGCCGGCTGTCTCGCCCTGCACGGGCTCGGCGGCCGGATCGGGCAGCGGACGGACCTGCTCGGCGTTGCTCTTGTTCCTGGCGTACCAGAAGTAGGCCATCGCCCCGATGAACAGGATGATCGAGGTCCACTGGTTGAGCCGCAGGCCGAGGATGTGGTGGGCGCTGTCGACCCGCAGCCCCTCGATCCAGAAGCGGCCCACGGTGTAGCCGGCGACGTAGAGCGCGAACAGGCGGGCGTGACGGAGCGCGAATTTGCGCCCTGCCCAGATGAGAACCAGCGCCAGGCCCAGGTCCCAGATCGACTCGTACAGGAACGCCGGGTGGTAGGTGGCCTCGCCCGGCACCGTGCCCGGCCGGTCGGGGTCGATCTCCAGGCCCCACGGCAGGTCGGTGGGGCTGCCGAACAACTCCTGGTTGAAGTAGTTGCCCCAGCGGCCGATGGCCTGGGCCACCGCGATCCCGGGGGCGACGGTGTCGGCCACCGCGGACAGGGAGATGCCCCTGTTACGGCACCCAAGCCAGACACCCACTCCACCCAGTGCGACGGCACCCCAGATGCCCAGGCCACCGTTCCAGATGAACAGCGCCTCGATCGGCTCGTTGGGTGCGTCCGGCCCGAAGTAGAGCTGCCAGTCGGTGATGACGTGATAGAGGCGTCCACCGACCAGGCCGAACGGCACGGCCCAGACGGCGAGATCCACGATCGTCCCCGGCTCACCGCCGCGGGCACGCCAGCGGCGCTCGCCGATGACTACCGCGACGACGACGCCGAGCACGATGCACAGTGCGTAGGCCCGGATGGGGACCACGCCGAACAGATACCAGACCCCCTGAGAGGGGCTGGGAATCGAGGCGAGGGGCATGTCAGGTGACGTTACCGTGTCCCGGGCTACTTGGCGGCATCAAGAACGGCCTGGCGTAGCTCGGCCGGCTTGAAAGCCACGTTCGTGTCCAACTCGACGCCGTTGAGCTTCAGCGTCGGGGTGCCCGTGAGCTTCTGGGACTCCATGACCTTGGTGCTGTAGGCGATGTGCGCGGGCGCCTTCTCCTGGCTGGTCACGCACGCCTCGAAGCCGGGATCGGTCACCCCGGCGTCCTTGCCCCAGGCGATCAGGTCAGGGATCTTGAAACCCTCCACGAGCTCCGAGGGCTGCTCCTTGAACAGCTTGTCGTGGAAGGCGATCCACGGGGCGCCCCCGGGGATGCAGCGGATCGCCGACGCGGCGCGCAGCGAGTTGGCCCGGGTGATCCCCTTGTTGGTCTGTTCCTGGAAGATCGTGATCGGGTGGTAGACCACCTTGGCCTTGCCCTCGGCCGCCAGATTCTTGATCGTTGGGCCGCTGGTCTCCTCCAGCGCCCTGCAGGCGGGGCACTGGAAGTCCTCGAAGACGTCCAGGACCGGCTTCTCCACACCCGCTCTGGCCATGACCACCGAACCGTCCCCGGCGACGGTGATCGGCGCGAGCGAGGCTCCGACCTGCTCGGACTTGCTGCTCTGGGCGGCGAACCACCAGCCACCGCCGACGGCAGCGATCGCGACGACGGCCGCGGTCACGATGGTCGCCACACGCTTTCGCTTGTCCCTCCGCATCTGCTCTTCGCGCTGCGCCTTGATCCGATCACGCGCCGACTGCTCCCGCGCGGCCTTGCCCATCAGTAAGCCTCCTTCTCCTGGAGCTCCTCGTCATCGCTCTCGACGTCCTCGTACGACTCCTCGCCCGGGGTGAGCCCAAGCGCGGAGTCCAGCGCGAAGCGGCCCGGGGGGAAGACCGCGACGAACACGCCGAGTCCGAAGAGACCGAAGTCACGCAGGATGTCGATGAGGTAGTCGGGCTCCACCCCGGCCGCCAGCTGACCGCCACCGCCGAAGCAGCCGCAGTCGATGCGCAGCCCGCGCGCCCACGCCGAGGCGATGCCGATGACGAACGCCAGCATAAGCAGCGCCGAGATGACACCCGCCGCTCGGGTGAGCAGCCCGACGACCAGCAACAACCCCACGACGATCTCCAGGATCGGCAGGCCGTAGCCGACCGCCGTGGCGAGCGATTTGGGGAGCAGATCGTATGCCTCGACCGCCTGAACCGAGAGCACCGGAGTGCCGATCTTGCCCCAACCCGCGACGATCAGCACTCCCGCCAGCACCAGCCGTGAGACGGTCGTTACCCAGGGTAGCGCCGAAATCACGATACGCGACCTATTGGGCGCGGGGTTATCAGAGGTCACGAGCACCATTCTCCTATTCCAAGCCCCGGCCACAGACGTCTTCGGCGAATGCCAGGTATTCGAGGAAAACCTCATCACGAGCCTGATAAGCATCGAATAAGCCTGCCTGGCAGGCGCGGAAGCGGGAGCGGCCCCTTCCTTCGAGTAAGGGAGCCGCTCTCGAACGGGCTCGTCAGCCGCGGACACCCGCCGCCAGCTCGGCGCCCAGCTCACGGACCGACGCCAGCCCCGAGGCCTCGTCCGGCGCGTCGAGAACGCGGCGGATGAACGCCGACCCCACGATGACGCCGTCGGCGTAACCCGCCACCTCGGCGGCCTGCCTGCCGGTGCCGACGCCCAGGCCGACGCAGACCGGAAGGGAGGTGTGCGAGCGGGTGCGCTCGACCAGGCCCTGCGCGGCCGCGCCGACCGAGTCGCGGGCACCGGTGACGCCCATCAGCGAGGCCGCGTAGACGAAGCCGGTACAGCTGTCGACGACCGCCTTGATACGGGCCTCGGTGGAGCTGGGCGCGACGAGGAAGACCGTGTCGATCCCGGCCCCGGCACTGGCCTCGCGCCAGGGCCCGGCCTCCTCGGGGGTCAGGTCGGGGGTGATGGTGCCCACCCCGCCCGCGTTCGCCAGGTCACGGGCGAAGCGGTCGGCGCCGTAGCGGTCGATCGGGTTCCAGTAGGTCATGACCAGGGTGGCGGCACCGGTCTTGGCCACGCCCTCGACGGTGCGCAGCACGTCGGCGATGCGGGTGCCGTTGGTCAGCGCCCGGTGCACGGCGTCCTGGATCGTCGGGCCGTCCATGAGGGGATCGGAGTAGGGCAGGCCGATCTCGATCACGTCGCAGCCGGCGTCCACCATGGCGGTGGCGACGGCGATCGCGCCCTCCTTGCTGGGGAACCCAGCGGGGAGATATCCGATGAGGGCGGCGCGGCCGTCCGCCTTGGCCTTGGCGAACACCGTCTGAAGAGTCGTCATCGTGGTTTCCGTTGCGGTTCGTCCCCTCCGGCACACCGGAGGGGAGGCAAGTCGGTAGTCAGAGGTTGAAGTACTTCATCGCGGTGCCCATGTCCTTGTCGCCCCGCCCCGAGAGGTTGACCAGGATCGTCGCCTCGGGACCCATCTCGCGACCGAGCTTGAGGGCTCCGGCGAGCGCGTGCGAGGACTCGATCGCGGGGATGATGCCCTCGGTGCGGGCGAGCAGCGAGAAGGCCTCCATCGCCTCGGCATCGGTGATGCCGTGGTAGGTGGCACGGCCGGTGTCCTTGAGCCAGGCGTGCTCGGGGCCGACGCCCGGGTAGTCGAGCCCGGCTGAGATCGAGTGCGACTCGACGGTCTGGCCCTCCTCGTCCTGCAGCACGTAGGTGCGCGAGCCGTGCAGCACCCCGACGGATCCCGCGGTGAGGGTGAGCGCGTGCTCACCGCTCTCCAGGCCCCGGCCGCCCGCCTCGTAGCCGTGCAGCTGGACGCCGGTGTCCCCGAGGAAGGCGTGGAAGATGCCGATCGCGTTGGAACCGCCGCCGACCGCCGCGGCGACCGCGTCGGGCAGCCCGCCGGTGAGCTCCAGCATCTGACGGCGGGCCTCGACGCCGATGATGCGGGCGAAGTCGCGGACGATCTCCGGGAACGGGTGCGGCCCGGCGATGGTGCCGAAGAGGTAGTGGGTACGGTCGACGTTGGCGACCCAGTCGCGGAAGGCCTCGTTGATGGCGTCCTTGAGGGTCTGGCTGCCGTTGGTGACCGGGACGACCGTGGCGCCGAGCAGCTTCATGCGGGCGACGTTGAGCGCCTGACGCTCGCAGTCGACGGCCCCCATGTAGATCACGCACTCCAGGCCCATCAGGGCGGCGGCGGTCGCGGTGGCGACGCCGTGCTGGCCGGCACCGGTCTCGGCGATCACCCGCGTCTTGCCCAGGCGCTTGGTCAGCAGGGCCTGGCCGAGCACGTTGTTGATCTTGTGGGCACCGGTGTGGGTCAGGTCCTCGCGCTTGAGGATGATCCGGGCGCCCCCCGCCTGCTCGGCGAAGCGGGGCACCTCGGTCAGCGTGGTCGGCCGCCCGGCGTAGGTGCGCAGCAGGTGGTCGAACTCCCGAAGGAACGCCACGTCGCTCTTCGCCTTGTCGTACTCCGCCGCGACCTCGTCCAGGGCCGGGATGAGCGCCTCTGGCACGTAGCGGCCGCCGAAGACGCCGAACTTGCCGTGGATGTCCGGGTCGTTGCCGTGGAGACCGTTCCCGGCGAGGTCCGCGGCGGTGAGGACGGTTCCTTCGTGCGTTGTCACTGCTTACTGCCCCTCGGGTCGGGATGCGGGGTGGGCACCGGCGGTGACCAGGTCGACCACGGCGGCCCGCGGATCCTTGCCGGTCACCAGGCTCTCGCCGACCAGGACGGCGTCGGCGCCCGCCCTGGCGTAGGCGAGCAGGTCATGGGGGCCGCGCACGCCCGACTCGGCGATCTTGATGATCCCGTCGGGAACCTTGGGGGCGAGCTTGGCGAACACGTCGCGGTCCACCTCAAGCGTCTTGAGGTTCCGCGCGTTGATACCGATGATCTTGGCTCCGGCGGTGAGCGCCCGGTCGAGCTCCTCCTCGGTGTGCACCTCGACCAGCGGGGTCAGCCCGATCGACTCGGCCCGCTCGATGAGCGAGACCAGCGCGTTCTGGTCGAGCGCCGCCACGATCAGCAGCGCCAGGTCGGCGCCGTAGGCGCGGGCCTCCCAGAGCTGGTACGAGGTGACGATGAAGTCCTTGCGCAGCACCGGGATGTCGACGACGGCGCGCACGGCGGCCAGGTCGTCCAGGCTGCCGCCGAAACGGCGTCGCTCGGTGAGCACGCTGATGACGTGGGCACCGCCCGACTCGTAGTCGCCGGCCAGCGCGGCGGGGTCGGCGATCGCGGCCATCGCGCCCTTGGACGGGCTGGAACGCTTGACCTCGGCGATGACCGCCACCTGGTCGCCGCCCAGCGCCGCGTAGGCGTCACGGGGGGCGGGCGCCCGCCCGGCCCGCTCCTTGAGCTCGGCCAGCGTCACCTTCTCCTGCCGCTCGGCCAGGTCGGCGCGGACTCCTTCGAGGATTTCCTCAAGCACGCTCATTTGCCCTCCCCGCGAAGTTCAGAGGCCAGGTTCGCGAACGCTGCCGTGTCCGTGGTTCGCTCGCTCCGCTCGCTCACGAGTAAGGCCCCTCCCGATCGACTGCCCTTGTCTCGCCGATGCTATCGGCCCGGCCGGGGTCGCCCCGCCACTGGGTGAAGCACAAAGGCGACTATGGGCCCAAGAATTCCCCAAAAGGGAGATTTCGTACTATCCAAAACACGATCATTAAAGCCAGAAATAACCAGACATAGGCCGGACGTATGGATTTCGCCACGGGCGGCCCACCCGATTCCCTCCCGGACCGACCACCCCACCAGGCACGCAGCGCCCAGCGACCCCAGAGCACGACCAGCACCGGGACCATGAGGGTGACGAGCGGGTTGAGCCCCAGCGCCGTCACCGGATCGCCGTGCACGAGCGCGTGCACGGCCCGCAGGCCGCCGCAGCCGGGGCAGTACAGACCGGTGAGCATGAGGAACGGGCAGGTCGGGTAGTGACCGGGCTCGTTCGGATCGACCGCCCCGACGAACGCGACCGCGGCACCCGCCACCAGCGCGGTACCGAGCGGCGCCAGCATGGCCCGCGCGCGTGAACCAGCGATCTTCCCCATGAGCACGGCCGTCGGCCCCCCCTCACCGGCCACCCTACTCGCGCCGGACGCGGACCCGCCTCAGGCGGCCGTCAGGTTCAGACACCCGTCAGGGAGGCACTGCTGAAGATGGCACCGACCACGACCACCCAGGCCAGCGCCGCCAGCCAGCACGCGATCCCGAAGTAGGACAGGACCAGGCCGGCGATGGCCATGCCCCGCCCCTCCTCGCCCGTCCGCTTGATCTGCCCCAGCGAGATGTGGCCCAGCACCACGCCCACGATCGAGGTGAGGCCGCAGACGAACAGCCCCGCGATCCCCATGATCAGCGCAGCGATGGCCATGCCGTTGTTACCCCGGGGAGGCGGCGCGCCGTAACCGCCGTAGGCGTCGTAACCACCACCGGGCGGCGGGCCGTAACCGCCGGACGAACCGTAACCACCCGGAGAGCCATAGCCACCGCCTCCCGGGGGTTGCCCGTAACCACCCGGCTGATTGCCATAGCTCATGAATGACTCCCATTTATCTAAGTTGCGGGCGAAATCCTAGCGAAAACCCTCCCGGGCCGAAGGAATCCGGGCACCCCTGTGAGCAAGTCGTAGCCGGGGCGCACGCCCCTCGGATCTCGGACCGCGGGATCGAGGAGAGCGCACCGAGCGTGCGGAGGCCGCGTTTCCGCCGAGGTCAGTGCTCCCGGGGGTCCTGATCGACCGTCGGGTCGGTGCCCTCGTCGAGGGCGTCCCACAGTGCCCGCTCGCTGGGGGCGCTCTCGGCGGGGGCGGAGCCCTGGCGGTTGTAGCGATCGGACATGCCCGGCCATCGGCCGCCCCGCAGCAGGGCCGTCACTCCCCCCGCCAGCAGGAGCAGCCCCCCTGCGGAGGCGATGATCGGCCAGACGACGGCCGAGGCGACCCGCGGCACGGAGTCCACGACCACCGGCGCCTGCTCCGCGGAGATCCGCAGCGCGGCGCTCGCGCCGCTCCCCCACCAGGAGGCGGCCACCACCCCGGCCCCGCAGAGCGCCATCACCACGCCGACGACCCTGCGCCACACGCCTGCCGTCGCCAGCACGGCGACCACCGCGGCGAGTGCCGCCCAGGCCGCGGGCCCCAGCGCGGGGGCCAGTTCCGCGGCGGGGACCGCCACCTCGCGGGTGCCGTACGTCACGGTGAACCAGTCGCGCCCGGCGGCGAGCAGCACGAGCGCGGCACCGGCCACGCAGGCCGCCAGCCAGGTCCACAGCTCCCGCTTGGCCGTCATGCCCGGGTCACCACCAGCTCGTCGGCGTCGAAGCAGGTCCGATCGCCCGTGTGGCAGGCGGCGCCCACCTGGTCGACCCTGAGCAGGATGGTGTCGCCGTCACAGTCGAGCGCGGCGGACTTGACGTGCTGGACGTGGCCTGAGGTGTCACCTTTCACCCAGTAGGACCCTCTGCTGCGTGACCAGTAGGTGGCCCTGCCGGTGGTGAGCGTGCGATGCAGCGCCTCGTCGTCCATCCAGGCGAGCATGAGCACCTCGCCGGTGTCGTACTGCTGGACGACGGCGGGAACCAGCCCGTCGGTGGTGCGCTTCAGCCGGGCCGCGATGGCAGGGTCAAGGGGCATGCGGCAATTGTGCCGCAACCAGGGAGAGGGGTAGCGTCCGGCATGGCCTGGCGAGCAGACCGGGGGCTCCCCTGAAGACCGACCCGGCGAGCCATCTGGCGGTGGTGGAGGCCACCACCCTGCCGTGCGCGTTCACCAGGAAGGCCGGTCCTCCCACCCTGCGGAGCAGTGGCGAGACGGCGACCTCGAAGCGGCGCACGAACACGTCGGCCGCCGCCACGCCGATGAACTCCCCGCCCTTCAGCACGGGCACCGACAGGGTCAGGGAGTACTCGGTGCTGCAGAGGAAATCCACGTACGGGCCGGTGAGAGTGTGCTCGGCACCGGAGCGCGGACCGGCGAACCAGTCCCAGTGCGTGTAGTCGTAGAAGGCGCTGCTGGAGGGGTCCATGTCCCGGAGCAGTTGCACGGGCTCCCCCGAGGCGCCCTCCTGCCACCACTCCAGATACCAGGGCGCGTCGATGAGCAGGCCGGGCGCGGCGATGAACCCGATGCCGGAGATCAGCCCGCCCAGCCGGGGAAAGAGCAGCGGGCGCAGCGCGGCCAGGTCGCCGCGCACCGGCGCGGTGCCCACAAGCCCGACCACGGCGTCGCGCACCTGGTGGAGCCCCTCGAAGACATCTTCGACGATGCCGCCGACGGCCACGGCCGCCACGGCCGCGCCACCGGGCGCCAGCAGCGCACCGTGTTCACTCACTTGATCCATCCGCCCCAGGCATCCGACGATCACGGCTCCCGCAGACGCAGCTCGATGAGGTGTTCCATCGCGTCGAGCACGTGCCGCTCCGCCAGGAGCCTGGCGTGGTCGTCGTCTCCGCGGTGGATGGCCTCGGCGATGGCGTGGTGCCGAGCCGACGTTCCATCGTCTCCCCCGTGAGCGGACCAGAGCAATGGTCCGATGTCAGCCTGTAACCTGATCTCTTCCTGAGTGAGTCGTGCCGACTGGGAGGCCGCGGCCACCTCGATGTGGAAACGCCCGTGCAGCCTGCGCAGGTGGGCCTGATCGCGGGAGCCGGCCATCTCCTGCAGCGTGCGGCGGAGCGGCGCGATGTCCTCCGGCAGTGCCCGCTGCGCGGCCAGCCTCGCGGCGGCCCCGGCGATGGCCGCGTAGTGGTCGCCCAGGTCGCGGAGTTCCTCCGCGGTGAAGGCGCACAGTCGATCGAGTGCCCGGGGAGCCTCACGCGGGGCCCGCACGAAGCTACCGCCTCCGCGCCCCCGCCGCGTCTCGACCATGCCCTGCTGGCGCAGGGCCATCAGGGCCTCCCGCAGCGTGACCGTGGACACGCCCAGCTGGGCGGCGAGCTCCGCCTCGCTGGGCAACTGCTCGCCGTCGGCCACCAGGCCGAGCACTATGGCGTCGGTGAGCCGCCTGACCACGGCGTCGACCCGCGCGGTGCTGTCGACCGGCGCGAACGCGGCCAGACGGGCACCACCCAAGATGTCTGCCATGCCCATGCGCCCTCCCTCGCCTTCGACGGTCATACAGTCTCCCACCTGGGGCTCCCACCTGGGGTCCCGTCCGGGGTCCCCCGAGTGCCGCCCGCGCGCGGCCGGCACCGTCGCGAGGATCTCACTCCGCGTCCCCTCGACGGTGATGTCCGAACGGCTCTTGCCATCAAACATCTAACCTCATATGTTTTCGGTCATGTCAGACCCAGCGGTGAGGTTGACCGGCCTCCGCAAGAGTTTCGGTGCCGTGGACGCGGTCACCGGCGTCGACCTCGACATCGCCGACGGCGAGTTCTTCGCCATGCTCGGCCCCTCGGGCTCGGGCAAGACGACGGTGCTGCGGATGATCGCCGGTTTCGAGACGCCCAGCGCGGGCACCGTCGAGCTCGGCGGGGTCGACGTCACCCGGCTCGCCCCCTTCGAGCGCGACGTCAACACGGTCTTCCAGGACTACGCGCTGTTCCCGCACATGAACGTGGCGGACAACGTGGAGTACGGCCTGCGGGTCAAGCGGGTCCCCCGGGCCGAGCGGCGCGAGCGCGCACTGGCCGCGCTGGCCTCGGTCCGGCTGGAGGGCATGGAGCGGCGCAGGCCGAACCAGCTCTCCGGCGGCCAGCGGCAGCGGGTCGCCCTGGCCCGCGCCCTGGTCAACCGTCCCCGGGTGCTCCTGCTCGACGAGCCGCTCGGCGCACTGGACCTCAAGCTCCGTGAGGAGATGCAGGTCGAGCTCAAGTCGATCCAGCGCGAGGTCGGCATCACCTTCCTGTTCGTCACCCACGACCAGGAGGAGGCGCTGACCATGAGCGACCGGGTGGCGGTGTTCGACCGGGGGCGGATCGAGCAGGTCGGCACCCCGGCCGAGATCTACGAGAGGCCCGCGAGCACGTTCGTCGCGGGGTTCGTCGGCACCTCCAACCTGATCTCCGGCCAGGCCGCGCAGGCGGTGCTCGGCCGGGAGGGCACGTTCAGCGTGCGCCCGGAGAAGCTGCGCCTCGCCGGCCTCGACGAGACGGTCGACGGCACGGAGCACAGCGCGACGGGCACCGTCGCCGAGGTCGTCTACGCGGGCCCCGCGACCCGGTTCGTGGTCGAGCTCGACGCGGGCGGGCGGCTCATCGCACTCCAGCAGAACCTGCAGGTCTCGTCAATGGACGTGATGGGCCTGCGTGGCACCAGGGTCCGGCTCATCTGGCACCGCCGGCACGAGTTCGCGATCGTCCCGTAAGAAAGGTCGTCATCCCATGCGGTCCACCCCCCGGATTGTCACCCGGCACAGCGCGGTCGTCCTCTCCGCGCTCGCCCTGGCCACCGTCACCGCCTGCGGCACCGGCTCCGCGCCCGCACCTGGCGCCTCCGCCGCCGCCCCCGGCCAGACCGGCTTCACCCCGCCCAAGATCGAGGCGCTGCAGTCGCTGGGCCCGGGAGAGGGGCAGGTCAACCTGGTCAACTGGGCCGGATACGTCGAGGACGGGAGCAACGACCCCAAGGTCGACTGGGTCACCCCGTTCGAGAAGGCCACCGGTTGCCAGGTCAACTCCAAGACCGCCGGCACCTCCGACGAGATGGTCAACCTCATGAAGACCGGCGAGTACGACGCGGTCTCCGCCTCGGGAGACGCCTCGCTGCGGCTGATCGCCGGCGGGACCGTCGCCCCGGTCAACACCGCCCTGATCCCGAACTACGCCGACGTCTTCGCCGGCCTGAAGGACAAGGCGTGGAACTCGGCCGGCGGGGCCGCCTACGGCGTGCCGCACGGACGCGGGGCCAACCTGCTCATGTGGCGCACCGACCAGGTCAAGCCCGCACCCGACTCCTGGGGCGCGGTGTTCGACCCCGCCTCGCCGTACGCGGGGAAGATCACCGCCTACGACTCCCCGATCTACATCGCGGACGCGGCGCTGTACCTGATGGCGACCAGGCCCGAACTCGGCATCAAGAACCCGTACTCCCTGGACGAGGGGCAGTTCCAGGCCTCGGTAGACCTGCTCAAGCAGCAGAGGAAGATCATCGGCGAGTACTGGTCCGACTACACCAAGGAGGTCCAGGCCTTCAAGAGCGGTGACTCCGTGCTGGGCACCACCTGGCAGGTCATCGCCAATGTGGCCCTGGCCGACAAGGCGCCGGTCGAGGTGACGCTGCCCAAGGAGGGGGCCACCGGCTGGTCGGACACCTGGATGGTCGCCGCCGCCGCCAAGAACCCGAACTGCGCCTACCGGTGGCTCGACTGGATCATCTCGCCCCAGGCCAACGCCCAGGTCGCCGAGTATTTCGGGGAGGCGCCCTCGAACGCGAAGTCCTGCGAGCTGACCGCCGACCCGAAGCACTGCGACACCTTCCACGCGACCGACGAGGATTACTACTCGAAGGTCTGGTACTGGACCACCCCCATCGCCCAGTGCCTGGACGGGCGCACCGGCGTCACGTGCAAGGACTACTCCGAGTGGACCAGGGCCTGGACCGAGATCAAGGGCTGAGCCCCGCCGGAACCACCCGTGCGGCGGGCACCGCAGCAGTCGGCCTTGGCGGCCTTGGCCTTGGCCACGGACTTGGTCGCGGCCTTGGTGGTGGAGGTGGTGGAGGACGTGGA
>NZ_JBEXUE010000091.1:0-26748 GCF_040614275.1 Streptosporangium sp. NPDC006013 | reverse complement strand
CAGATGATCGTGGTGATGAAGTTGACCGAGCCGAGGATCGTGCCGAGACCCGCCATCACCAGGCCGACGATCCACAGGTCACCGCCGACCTGCGGCGGACGAATCCGTGCCGGGCCTTCCCGGAAAGGGCGAGGGCGCTACCCGCGGCTGCTCTCCCCGATCACTTCCAGCGTGCGAGGCCGGGCTTGCGCACGTTGTCGCACTGCGGGCCCACGACGTGGACACGCACGGTGTTCTTGGCCTGGTTCTGCCAGAAGAGCAGGATGTTGGCCTCCTGCCCGTTGTAGAACCCCTGGTCCACGGCGAAGGGCGACTTGCCGATCTTCGCCGAGACCTGCTGGACACACTTGTCGATCCCGGACTTGTCAGTCGTGCTGGCGATGGTCGCGGGGCCGATGTAGTTGAGCAGCGAGCCGCGGAGCTCGGCGTCGGTGTAGTTCCAGTTGCTGTCGGTCAGCGCGTACTGGACCGTGTCACTCGGCACGGGCTGGGCGATGACAGGACTTGGGGCCGGGCCGGACGCGGTGAGCGTCCCGGTCGCCAGCACGGTCGCGCCGATCACCGCCGCCGCCGCGCCTACCGCCGCGGCGGGCATCGCCCACCGGCGCCGCCGGGTCGCCCGCCGGGGCGCGCCATGACGTCTGGCCGGGCCCGCGGGGTTCACCGGGTTCGCCGGGATCACGGTGCCGTCGTCGCCGACGACCCCCAGCCGCACGGCCGGCTCAGGCTCCTGCTCGGGAAGAGGTGCTCTCTCCCACGGCGCCGGTTCGGCGGGAGATCCCGTCTCCCACGGCGCGTCACGCATTATGTCGTCCCAGGCCGGTGCTTCCACCAGCCCCACTCCACCTCCACGGAAGCTCTCGGCCTCGGCGGCCAGCGCACGGTCGATTCTCAGCGCGACTCCCATCGGCATCGCCGGTGTGGGCGTCGCCGCGAGCATCTCGCGGACCGCTGCGAGGTCGGCGAGACTTTCGCCACAGGGATCGCAGATCGCGAGATGTTCGCGTACCTGCACGGCCGTGGCGGCGTCGAGGAGTCCCTCGGCCAGTTCGGCCAAGATCTCCAGGTCGTAGTGCGTATCACCCGTCACGAAGTTGTGCTCCCTTCGCGGATGAGACGCGAGACAGGTCTGATCGGTTCCGCAAATGGGAAAGAATCGGGGCGAGTTTCGCCCGGCCGCGCGCGCACCGGCTCTTCACCGTGCCGCTCGGCACCTCCAGTACCTGGGCCGCGTCCTCGATCGAGTAGCCCATCATGTCCACGAGCACCAGCGCGGCGCGCTGGTCGGAGGGCAGCAGCTTCAGAGCCGCGGAGACCTCCATGGAGACCTCGCGCTCGGCCGTCTGGTCGAGCATCGGGGTGTCACGCTCCGCGGCCTCGACGAGCTCGTCGTCGGCCACCGGACGTACCGATTTCCTGCGCATGCGGTCGAGGCAGGCGTTTACCACGATGCGGTGCAGCCACGTGGTCACCGCCGCCTCGCCGCGGAAACTCCCGGCCTTGCGGTAGGCCGAGACGAAGGCGTCCTGAACGGCGTCGGCCGCCTCGTCGGGGTCGCCCAGCGTGCGCAGGGCGACCGCCCACATGCGGTCTCGATGGCGCTTGACTATCTCACTGAAGGCGTGCGGATCCCCGGCGAGGTGCCGGGTGAGCAGTTCGGCGTCGGACACGGGGGCCTTCGCCGTCTGCTGGTCCGCCGCTGGCGGGGTCTCGGGTGGGGAATTCACAAGGAGAGTCCTGCTATACCGGTCCGGGGAGAACACCACTACGGGATAGATGGTGCCATGGATTCTCCGATGATCTGTAAGAAGCTGCGTAAAACAGATCAAATCGCACCGGTGTCACTTGGTCGTGAGGACCTTTATCTCCTGTATCTGGCCGCGGAACTTGCCCTGGTAGGTGGGCAGCTTGGTGAACCAGACGAGCACGTAGCGGCCCTTCGGCGGGTTCTCCGCAGAGTACGTCTTCTTGCCGGAGAGCCCGCTGAACTTCTCGACCGCGGTCAGGGCGCTGAGGTCGGCCGAGTCACCGATCCTGAGCTCCGCGGCGCCGCCCGAGGTGCCGCCGAAGTCGATCGAGACCTGCTTGACTGGAATGCTCTCGCCCATGTCCAGCAGCAGGCCGACACCGTTCTTGAGCCGCCCGAAGTCGGCGGAGTCGTACGTCTCGGAGTGCCAGTCGGTGGAATCCTTGCCGTCGACCGCGGCCGAGGCCCACCTGCTGCCCTCCTCCTGGTCGCCCAGCGGGTCGAAGCCGATGACCGAGGAGGGCGTCACCTCGCGGGTGGCGACGGCCACGGTCGGCGTGGGAGTGGCGCTCTGCTCGCCGGTGACCGGGGTGCCGGCGTTGCCGATGCTGCGGCCGAGCGTCCAGGCGCCCAGGCCGACGGCCGCCATCACCAGCAGCACGACGACGGTCATGGCGACCTTGTTGAGCATCCCGCCACCCGCCTGGCGGGGCATCGGACGGGGCTGGTGCTGGGGTGGGGGCGTGTGCTGCTGGGGCGCCGCGGTGTCGATGCCCTCGGAGCGGGAGGAGGCCACCGGGAGCACCGTCATCGGCATCGGCGTCGGCATCGGCAGCGGGCTGGGACGCGACACCGAGGCCAGCGCCTCGGCGAGTTCGGCGGGTGTGGTCAGCGGGTCGGCCCCGCGCCTGGTCTCCGGCAGCATCGCCCGGCAGACGATGGTGTCGAGGTAGCCGGGAACACCTGCGGTGACCTGGCGCGGCGTGCAGAAGTGCCCGTCGTCCATGGGCGCGACGGGCAGGCCGCCGCTGTCGTGCTCCTCACCCGGCCAGTGGCCGGTCAGCCCGGCGTACAGCAGGCGGCCGAGGCCCTCGGCGTCCTCGCGGGCACCGTCGTCGCTTGTCACGTCGTTCAGGACGGCGTCGACACCCAGGCCGAGCAGCTTGACGGTGCTGCCCGCCGTCCAGACCAGGTGCTCGGGGGTCAGGCAGAGGTGGGAGAGGTTCGCCTCGTGCGCGTGGGCCAGCGCCTCGGCGGCCTCGGCGACCATCGCGGCGGCCCGCTCGGGATCGAGCGGGCCGCCCGCGATCATGTCGCCGAAGGTCTCACCGCTCACCCACTCGCTGACCACGTAGGAGTGGCCGTCGTCCTCGGTCGCGTCGAAGACCTGGGTGAGACGGGGGTCGGTCAGCCGACTGGCCACCCGGGCCGCCGTGACGACCTCGTTCAGGCGCGGGAAGTCGGGGTCGAAGGTGTGGACGGCGACGGGTCGGGCGAGCACCTCGTCGATGGCCTTCCACAGCGTGGCGCCACCGGACTCGTGGACGCGGTCTTCGAGCCGGAAGCGCTCGGCCAGCTTGGTGCCGGGCTCGACGGTGGGAGAACTCATGAGGACTCCGAAACTGAGAACACGACAGCACCACGCCAGGTCGGCACATCAAGACACATCACATGATGCCGGGTGGATCCGCCCACGCCCTCCTGCTTCCATTAGCCGCATGTCACCACACGTGTCGCACCATGGTAGTCCCGCGCCGGTTCCGCCCGTGTTCGCCTTGTCAGACGTTTGAGACAAGTCTTTGGGTTACCGGCCTACCCGTCCTGCCACCATTCCAACGATCGAGCTCACTTCGGGGATGCGCATCCGGTGGGCGATCGCCAAGTAAAGAACCATACCGAGTCCGCCGCCCGCCGCCAGCATGATGGCGGCGCTCAGCGCGTCCAGCCCGGTGAGTTCCTGCGTGATCCAGAGCACGCCGAGCGCGAGCGCCGCCGCCGGCAGCGAGGCCAGGTACATCCGGGACAGCCCGGCGGCCACCTTGCGCCCTCCCAGGCCCGCCACCCTGCGCGAGGCCAGCACCCAGGCGACCGCGCTGCCCACCACGTAGGCGACGGTGAACGCGAGGGCCAGGCCCATCACGATGTACTTCGCCGGCAGGGTGAAGTAGGCCACCAGGCTGAGCGTGGCGTTGACCGTCACGTTGCCGACGGCGAGGAAGACCGGCGTGCGGGTGTCACCGAAGGAGTAGAAGACCCGCAGCAGGAGCTGGAAGATCGAGAACGGCACCAGCGCCAGCCCGAAGACCTGCAGCACGTTGCCGATGTAGACCGCCGAGTCGACGGTCATGTTGCCCCAGGAGAAGATCAGCACGGTCACCGCGGGGCCGAGCACCATCAGCAGCAGCCCGGCGGGCACGAGGAGCACCGACACCAGCCGCACCCCCGAGGAGAACTCCTCCCTGACCTCGTCCAGCCGCCCGCCGGCCACGCCCCTGCTCATCCTGGGCAGCATGGCGGTGATCACCGAGACCGCGATGATCCCGTACGGGAGCTGGAAGAACTGGTAGGCGTAGGAGTAGGCGGCGTTTCCCGCACCGGGGGCATGCTGGCCGGCGCCGGTCGCCAGCTTGGTGGTGATCAGGAAGCCCAGCTGGCTGATCCCCACGTAGGCGAAGGTCCAGACCGCGGTCCTGCCCATCTCGCCGAGCCCGGCGTTGCGCAGGTCGAACCTGGGCCGGAAGCGGAAGCCGACCCGGTGCAGCGCGATGACCAGCACCGCGCACTGTGCCACGATGCCGGCGGTGGTGCCGAGCCCGAGCAGCGCCAGGTCGGCGTCGGTGATCGTGTCGACGTTGGTGCCCGCCTTGCCCAGCTTCACGTAGTAGACGATCGCGACGCCGATCATCACGATGTTGTTCAGCACCGGTGCCCACATCGGCGCGGCGAACCTGTCGCGGGTGTTGAGGATCGCGCCGGCGATCGCGCCGATGCCGAAGAAGGCGATCTGCGGCAGGATGAACTGGGCCAGCCTGACCGCGACCTCGGTCTGTCTGGGACCCCAGTCGGTGCTGTAGAGGCTGATCAGCGGCCCGGCCAGCAGCACCGCGACCAGCGCCAGCAGGGTCAGCGTGACGACCCCGAGCGTCAT
Source organism: Streptosporangium sp. NPDC006013 (assembly GCF_040614275.1). Classification (NCBI taxonomy): domain Bacteria; kingdom Bacillati; phylum Actinomycetota; class Actinomycetes; order Streptosporangiales; family Streptosporangiaceae; genus Streptosporangium; species Streptosporangium sp. NPDC006013. The sequence goes on along the minus strand of NZ_JBEXUE010000091.1, from coordinate 21,853 downwards.
CAGCCGCTGCTCGTAGGCCCGGCCGCCGTCGGGGTCGGCCTGCTGCCGCCGGACGATCATCGGGACCACGACGCTGCTCAGGATCCCGCCGATGAGCAGGTCGAACAGGATGAGCGGGATCGTGTAGGCCACGCTGTAGGCGTCGCCCAGGGCGAGGGTTCCGATGGCCGCGGCGAGCACCGCCGTCCGGACGAAGCCGGTGACGCGGGAGACCATCGTCCCCGCCGCCATGATCGCGCTCGCGCGCAGGACCCTGCTCATGCGCCATTCCTCCGCTGGGTGTCAGGACTCGGTGCCGGCCGGCTCGCGATCGCGCTTCGGCGGGGGAGCGGCCGCAGGGCGGCGGCCTCCCCGCCGGCGCAGCACGCGCATGACGACGGCGGCCAGCATCACCACGAGGGCCGCCCCCACGATCACCAGAGCGACCCCGGTGTACCCGGTGGTCCGCACGGTCAGCTCGACCGGCTTGCCGTACTTGCGACCGTCGTCGGTGGTGAGCTGTACCGTCACCGTGGTCTGGCCGCTGGCGGTCGAGGTCATCGGGATCCGGATGGTCTGGCTCTGGCCGCCGAGGATCATCAACTGGTCCACGTACGGCTCGATCTTCAGTAGCCGGGGCTGGTCGGAGGTGACCTTGAGGCGGACCGCGACCCGGCTGGCCTCACCGCTCAGCTCGTTGCGCACGCTGATCGGCACATCGCCGTTGCTGCCGGCCAGAGTGCGCAGGCGCGACTGCTCGCTGCCGGTGATGGAGACCATGGCGATCCGGCCGTCGATCGCCTCCGCGACCTGCTGGACGTACGGCGCCGCGGCGGCGGTCCTGCCGCGCCAGGCCGAAGAGGTCAGGCGGAGCAGCGCCAGGTCGAAGACGTCGAGATCCTGGGCGGTGGTGATCGCGGCGGTCAGATCGGCGCGGGCGCCGACCTTCTTGACGCCCGTCAGGTACTGCTTGGGGAGCTCCGCCCGCCGGTTCTGGTCGGTGTAGGTCAGGTCGGCCCGCGGTGTCGGGGCACCCTTGCCGGGCTTGACCGCGTCCAGCCCGACGGGCAGCAGCCAGGGCAGGCCGGCGGCGGTCTCGATCAGGTTGGTCACGTACCTGGGGTCGGGGTCCCAGCGGCGGTGCGGAACGGCGATCACGGTCCTGGCCGTGCTGACGGGCTCCGCGCTGATCATCGCCGTCTCCGCGATGAACCGCTGGCGGTTCATCAGCGCCGAGCCGGGGGCGGAGGTGTCCGCGCCGACGGTCTCGCTCAGCTTCGCGTCGGCGACCAGGGCGGTGACCGGGCCGTTCACGCTCTCCAGGGTCGCCGAGGCGTCGGGGGTGGTGACCGGGGGCGTCACCGGCGGCAGGTTGAGCACGTTCAGCAGCACGGTGTCGACGCCGCCGGTGGCCAGCAGGTCCAGCCCGTCGTAGTCGATCAGACCACCCAACGGCCAGTTCACGTTGGTGATCACATCGCGGCCGAGGGTCTCCTTGCCGATGATCCTGGCCGCGTTGATACCGGTCGCGGTGGCGTTGTCGACACCGTTGTGCGCGAGGGCCGCCACGTCGGGGTCGCCGTAGGGGGTGGCCATCACCGGGTGGTCCGCGACGGCCTCGCGGAAGTCGCTCAGCCACTGGGCGGCCGCGGGTGTCGCGGGACGCTGCTGGGTGCGGTTCTTGGACCTGACCGCGTGCGGCCTGCCCATGGCCCGCGCGTCGTCGAGCAGGGCGGGGTCGACCACCCAGGTGAGGCCCTTGGCCGAGGAGGTGTCCTGGGCGATCTTGAGCAGGTCGCCGAGGCGCTTGCCGGGGGCCATGGCCGCGGGCAGTCCCTCGTCCGCGAAGACGCCGTCACCGCTCCGGCGGGGCTGGTCGACGATGGGCAGCACCATGGCGAGCCGGGTGCGGGGCACCCTGGTCTCCCTGGGCATGTAGGTCACCATGGTCCGCAGGGTGGCGACCTGCTGCAGGTAGGCGTCGCGCACCTCGATCATGATCGGGTAGACGCCGAAGCGGGAGAACTTCAAACTCCCCGGGGTGAAGGCGAACTGCCACGGTAGCTTTCCCGCCGGCGCGATCGGCGCCTGGACGAAACTCTCGCAGCACCACGAACTCGGCTGGATCTGCCCGGCCAGGTAGGCGTCCATCTCGCCACGCTGGGCGAACGGCTGCGGCGAGTAGTGCATCCGGATGCGCAGCCCGTTCATGGCCTCGGTGCCCGAGTTGACCAGTGATCCGGAGATCTTGACCTCGGTGGTCGGCTCACGTGGGGTGTCGGGGCCGATGGCCTCCATCACGATCTGGAGACTCAGCCGGCTCGCCGCGGTCGTCTGCGCGTTCGCCGTACCGGAAACGACCACGGCCGCGGGTAGGAGCAGCGTGGTGGCGAGCAGGGCGAGCAGCATGACCTTGCGGATCACGTGCCGGCCAGGGGTCGAGTACGGCGCACGCCCGCAATGGTATGGCCTAACCGGCGAGGGGAAAGGTCGCCGCCTCCCTCCGGGAACCCTGGCGAGTCAGATCGACGACCCTGCCGGAAACCAGGGTGAGCAGGTGGTCCGCACGGATCAGGAGTGCCGTGTGACGCTCCCCGGTGGGCACGTAGACGGACGTGGCGATGCCGGTGAGTCGCTCGTCCACCAGCACGGTCAGCGTGGCGGGCAGCAGCAGCGGGCAGACCAGACCCGAGGCGTAGTCGGTGGCGGAGTTGACGGTGAAAGCCGAGGCCGGCCGGACCCGCCGCGCCCCCAGGATGCCGCCGATCAGGCCGGGGCGCGGAGGGGAGCCGACGGAGGTGACGATCGCCACGGGCTCGCGGGCGATTCGCGTCGTGACCTCGTAGACCGTGACCGCCAGGCAGATGGCGGGGCTCGCGGAAAGCACCTCGGGCAGTTCGTCCGAGCATGTCATCGCGCGCGGAAGGCGTACGATCTCATGATGGACCTGGTGTGCGAGGAGCCAGCGGTGGATCGCGAGCGCATCCTTCATGTGTGTGCTCCTTGCCTCGACGCACGGCCCCCGAGGTTCTCCTGACTGACCGTAACCTGGTGATCGCTTCAGGTGTATCCCCGCAGGGGAACATGTTCCGTAACCGAAGGACCTACCCGGCTTGTCCCTTTCAAATCTGACCCAGAGCCAGCGCCACGGCATGAGCGAGCTGTTCCGGAAGATCGCTCCTGTGGCGGACGAGCTTGGCGAGCTGTTCGCCGCCAAGGGTTACCAGATAGCCCTTGTCGGCGGCTCCGTACGCGATGTCTTCCTGGGCAGGATCGGCAACGATCTCGACCTGACCACGGACGCGAGGCCCGAGACGGTCCTGGAGCTCGTCCGCGACTGGGCCGACTCCGTCTGGACGATCGGCATTGACTTCGGCACCGTCGGCGTCCGCAAGGACGGGTGGCTGCTGGAGATCACCACCTACCGCAGCGAGTCGTACGATCCCAGGTCGCGCAAGCCCGAGATCGCCTACGGCGAGACGCTGGAGGGCGACCTGGCCCGGCGCGACTTCGCGATCAACGCGATGGCGCTGCGCCTGCCGTCCCGCGAGTTCGTCGACCCGTACGGCGGCCTCGACGACCTGCACGCCAGGCTGCTGCGCACCCCCGGCCCCCCCGAGCGCTCCTTCGGCGACGACCCGCTGCGGATGCTGCGCGCGGCCAGGTTCGCCAGCCAGCTCGGTTTCGCCGTCGATGAGGCGGCGCTCGCCGCGATGGACGCGATGGCCGACCGGATCGACATCGTCTCCGCCGAGCGCATCCGCGACGAGCTGGACAAGCTCATCGGCGGCGATCACCCCCGCGAGGGGCTGAAGATCCTCGTCGAGTCGGGGCTCGCCGGCCACGTGCTGCCCGAGGTGCCCAGGCTCCGCCTGGAGATCGACGAGCACCACCGGCACAAGGACGTCTACGAGCACTCGCTGATCGTGCTCGAACAGGCGATCGACCTGGAGGAGAACGGTCCCGACCGGATCCTGCGCTGGGCCGCGATCCTGCACGACGTGGGCAAGCCGAAGACCCGCCGCCACGAGCCCGGCGGCCGGGTCTCCTTCCACCACCACGAGGTGGTCGGCGCACAGCTCGCCAGGAAGCGGATGACGGAGCTGAAGTTCCCCAAGGATGTGGTGGCCGACGTCTCCCGCCTGGTGGAGCTGCATCTGCGCTTTCACGGGTACGGCACGGGCGAGTGGACCGACTCGGCGGTGCGCCGTTACGTCCGTGACGCCGGGCACCTGCTTGAGCGCCTGCACAAGCTGACCCGCGCCGACTGCACCACCCGCAACCGGCGCAAGGCCCAGATCCTGTCGCGGACCTACGACCAGCTGGAGGAGCGGATCACCAGGCTGGCCGAGGAGGAGGAACTCGGCAAGATCCGCCCCGAGCTCGACGGCAACGAGATCCAGGAGATCCTCGGCGTCCCGCCGGGCCCGGTCGTGGGCCGCGCCTACAAATTCCTCCTGGACATGCGCCTGGACGAGGGGGTTCTCGGCAAGGAGGCCGCCGCGGACGCCCTCCGCGTGTGGGCGCGGGCGAACGAGGTGACCCCTGAGCGGCACTCCTGACCGGACCGCGGGCCCCGAGGTCTCCGGCCATGTCGCCGCACTCGACCGGGAGCACGTGTGGCACCCCTACGCGGCCGTGCCCCAGCCGGTGGCGCCGCACGTGGTCTCCCGCGCGGAGGGGGTGCGGCTGACGCTCGCCGACGGGCGCGAGCTCGTCGACGGCATGTCGTCGTGGTGGGCGGCCATCCACGGCTACAACCACCCCGAGCTCAACCGGGCGCTGCGGGACCAGCTGGAGGACATGGCGCACGTCATGTTCGGCGGGCTCACCCACGAGCCCGCCGTGCGGCTGGCCCGCAGGCTCGCCGCCATGACCGGTCTGCCGAAGGTGTTCCTCGCCGACTCGGGGTCGGTCGCCGTCGAGGTGGCGATCAAAATGGCGTTCCAGCTCACCGGCAGGAGCAGGCTGCTCACGGTCAGGGGCGGCTACCACGGCGACACCTTCGGGGCGATGTCGGTCTGCGACCCGGTCAACGGCATGCACCACCTGTTCTCCGGCGTGCTGCCCGAACACGTGTTCGCCGACCGGCCGCCGCGCGAGTACGACGAGGCCTACGCGGCCCGGCTGGCGGACCTTCTCGCCAGGCACGCCCATGAACTGGCCGCGATCATCGTGGAGCCGGTGGTCCAGGGGGCGGGCGGCATGCACTTCTACCACCCGGCCTACCTGCGCCTGCTCCGCGAGCTGGCCGACGAGCACGGCGTCCTGCTGATCGCCGACGAGATCGCCACCGGATTCGGCAGGACCGGAGAGCTGTTCGGCTGCGACCACGCCGGGATCAGGCCCGACATCATGTGCCTGGGCAAGGCGTTGACCGGCGGTTACCTGTCGCTGGCCGCGACGCTGTGCACCGAGCGGGTGGCCCGGGGTGTCGGGGTGCTGATGCACGGGCCGACCTTCATGGGCAACCCGCTGGCCGCGGCGGTCGCGAACGCCTCGCTGGATCTTCTGGAGGAACGCCCGTGGCGCGAGGAGGTCCGCCGGATCGAGGCCGGTCTCCGCGCGGGCCTGGCGGGGGCCGCGGAGGCGCCGGGCGTGCGCCAGGTGCGGGTCCTCGGCGCGATCGGGGTGATCGAGACCCGCGAGCCCGTCGACGTCCCCGCCGTCCAGGACGTCGTCATGCGGCACGGCGTCTGGCTCCGCCCGTTCGGCCGCCTGCTCTATGCGATGCCGCCCTACTCGATCGGCGACGACGACCTGGAGACGGTCACGACGGCGATGACGGCAGCGGCTCGATCACTCGGGCAGGCGTGACGGCCCGGTATGCCACCGCGCCCGCGAGGTATCCGGCGGCGATGACCACCAGCACGAGCGTCGATCTGCCGTCCGCCGGGAGCAGCGCCGCGGCCAGGGCGGCGGCCAGCACGTAGCTGCCGTTGAAGAGCATGTCGTAGATGGAGAAGGCCCGGCCCAGATAGGCGTCCTCGACGTCCCGCTGGACCGCGGTGTCCGCGCAGATCTTGATGCTCTGCCCGGCGATGCCGAGCACGAGGCCCGCGGCTGCGAACCCCCACTGCTGGAAAGGCACGCAGAGTGCGAACGTCAGCACCCCGGCGGTGACCAGCATGGCCGGGACCCACCGCTCGATGCCGAAGCGCTCGGTGGCCCAGGGGGTGATCAGGATGGCCAGGAAGTAGCCGAGCCCGGAGGTGGCGACCACGACGGAGACCGCGTTCAGCGCGTCCTCGGCGTTCTCGGCGAAGTAGTAGCGCGACAGCATCACGAGCATCGCCGTGCACATGCCGTAGACGAACCGGTGGGTGGTCATCGCGCCCATCGCCGCGGCGGCGGCCCGGTGGCGTACCAGGTGCCGTGCGCCGTCGATCAGGCCGCTCAGCACGTGGCGCACCGCCTCGCGGGCCTGCGGGCGGTTGGGATCGTAGGCGGGGCCGAGCAGCCGCCGGTCCATGGTCCTGGCGATGAGCGCGCTGAGCCCGAAGATGAGGCCGGAGACGACCAGCAGTACCGCCGTCCCCCGGTGGTCGGAGCCGAAGATCGCTCGGAGCAGGTACCCGGCGCCCACGCCCACGAAGGTGAGCACGGTTCCCGAGGTCGGGGTGACCGCGTTGGCGACCATCAGCCGGTCGGCCGGCACGACGTGCGGGAGCGAGGCTCCCAGCGCGGCCAGGAAGAACCGGTTCACCCCGAGCACGCCGAGCGCGGCGGCGTAGAAGATCGCGTCAGGGGCGTCCGCGGCGACCAGCACCGCGGCCGCGAGCAGCAGTGTTCCGCGGACCAGCGGCGCGATGACCAGGATCTGCCGTCGTGACCAGCGGTCGATGAACACCCCGGCGAAGGGGCCCAGGATCGAGTACGGCAGCAGCAGCACGGCCAGGCCGGCGGCGATCTCCACCGCGCTCGTGCTCTTCTCCGGGCTGAAGAACGCGAATCCGGCCACGGCGAACTGGAAGATCCCGTCGGAGAACTGCGAGACGAGGCGGGTCCCGTACAGCCTCCGGAAGTCCCGACCTTCCAGGACCACACGTAGGTCGGATATGAAAGACACCCGCTCAGCCTATGGGGGACCGACCCCGATGGGCATCGGGAACATCCCTGAATGTACGGGTGAGCATTACCGACCTTTACCTACGTATCGTCAAGTGGGGCGCGGTAAACCAACATGATCACGTACCCTCGGTCGAGTGACACCTGATGAACACGTTGTGCTCGTCGACAGTGCGGGGAACGCGATCGGCACGGCGGCCAAGGCCACGGTGCACGGTCCCGACACTCCTCTCCATCTGGCCTTCTCCAGTTACGTGTTCGACGAGCAGGGGCAGGTTCTGCTGTCCCGACGCGCACTGCACAAGATCACTTGGCCGGGGGTGTGGACCAACAGCTGTTGCGGCCACCCCCTGCCGGGCGAGCCGCTCGCCGCGGCGGTGACCCGCAGGCTCTCCCATGAGCTGGGCCTCGCGGCCGGCCAGGTCGACCTGCTTCTGCCGCGCTTCTCCTATCGCGCGGTCATGGACAGCGGCATCGTGGAGCGGGAGTTGTGCCCGGTCTACCGGGTGATCGTCGCCTCCGAGGCCGTGCCCAACCCCGACGAGGTCGAGGACGTGCGCTGGATGCCGTGGAAGGAGTTCACCGACGGGGTGCTCGGCGACCGCCTGGCGATCTCCCCGTGGTGCCGCGAGCAGGTCCCCCAGCTGATCGAGCTTGGCGCGGACCCGCTCGCCTGGCGGGCCGCCGACCCCGCCGACCTCCCACCCGCCGCCCGCTGACGCGGGAGCCCGCCGGCGATCCTCATATGGCGAGAGCCCCCGACCCGTTCACCCAGGTCGGGGGCTCTCACCGTGAGCGGGCGCCGATCGGTCAGCGCTCGACCTCGCCGCGGATGAACTTCTCCACGTACTCGCGCGCCTCGTCGTCGGAGTACTGCTCCGGCGGGGACTTCATGAAGTACGAGGAGGCCGACAGGATCGGCCCCGAGACGCCCCGGTCAAGGGCGATCTTGGCTGCGCGGACCGCGTCGATGATGATGCCGGCGGAGTTGGGGGAGTCCCAGACCTCCAGCTTGTACTCCAGGTTGAGGGGTGTGTCGCCGAAGGACCTGCCCTCCAGGCGCACGTACGCCCACTTGCGGTCGTCGAGCCACGGCACGTGGTCGGAAGGACCGATGTGCACGTCGGCCTTCCGCATCTCGTGCGGGATCTGCGAGGTGACCGACTGGGTCTTGGAGATCTTCTTGGACTGCAGGCGCTTGCGCTCCAGCATGTTCATGAAGTCCATGTTGCCGCCGAAGTTCAGCTGGTACGTGCGGAGCAGTTCGACGCCGCGGTCCTCGAACAGCTTGGCCATCACGCGGTGCGTGATCGTCGCCCCGACCTGTGACTTGATGTCGTCACCGACGATCGGGACGCCGGCGTCGACGAACTTCTGGGCCCAGGTGGGGTCGGAGGCGATGAACACCGGCAGCGCGTTGACGAACGCGACCTTCGCGTCGAGGGCGCACTGGGCGTAGAAGCGGTCGGCCTCCTCCGAGCCCACCGGCAGGTAGGAGACGAGCACGTCGACCTTGCTGTCCTTGAGGACCTGAACGACGTCGACCGGAGTCTCGTCCGACTCCTCGACCATCTCCCGGTAGTACTCGCCCAGACCGTCGAAGGTGTGGCCGCGCTGCACCGTGACGCCCAGCGGCGGTACGTCGCAGATCTTGATCGTGTTGTTCTCCGAGGCCACGATCGCCTCGGACAGGTCGCGGCCGACCTTCTTGGCATCGACGTCGAACGCCGCGACGAACTCGACGTCGCCGACGTGGTAGTCGCCGAACTTGACGTGCATCAGGCCCGGCACCCGGGCACCGGGGTCGGCGTCCCGGTAGTAGTGCACGCCCTGTACGAGCGACGTGGCGCAGTTGCCTACACCGACAATGGCTACGCGCACCGAACCCATGGCACTCGCTCCCCTTTTGTTCTTTGGTGGTCAGTTGTCTTCCGGGGTGGCAGGCCGCCCCGTCGTGCCCGCTCCGGGCTCGGGCGCCCGGGACGTTTCCTCCCGCGCGGATCGCTGCTCCTCGTCCGGCGGCGACGCTCGCCGTTCGGTGGCGATCAGCTCATTCAACCAGCGCACTTCGCGTTCGACCGACTCCAGACCGTGACGCTGGAGCTCAAGGGTGTAGCTGTCCAGCCGCTCACGGGTGCGGGCCAGTGCCGTGCGCACGCCGTCCAGGCGTTCCTCGAGCCGGCTGCGCCGGCCTTCGAGGATGCGCAGGCGCACCTCCGCCTCGGTGTGTCTGAAGAAGGCGAAGTGCACGCCGAAGCTCTCGTCCTCCCAGGCCGAAGGGCCGGCCTGGGTGAGCAGCTCGTGCAGGCGCTCTTTGCCCTCCGCGGTCAGCCGGTAGACGATCTTCGAACGGCGGCCGGGGAGCGCGATGGGGCTGTCGGCGTTGGCCGCGGCGGCATCGCCGTCTTCGATGATCAGTCCGTCGGTGAGCAACTGGCGGAGGCACGGATAGAGCGAGCCGTAGGAGAAGGCCCGGAACATGCCGAGCAGAGCGTTGAGCCGTTTGCGCAGCTCGTAGCCGTGGAGCGGGGTCTCGTGCAACGACCCGAGCACGGCCAGCTCCAGCACCCCGCCACGTCCGCCGGCCACCGGAAACCACCACCTCTCGCGTCGATGTATCGAGCCGATACATCCGCAGGATACGTCCATTCAACATAACCCTGCAATCAGCGACTTTCCCAAGAGGTTGGGAGCAAACAACAAAAAGCCGTAGTCTGGCGCCTATGTGGTCACAACAGGCGGCAATGGGGCACAGCCCCCGCGCGGCGTGGACCGCTTTCCAATACGGGGAATCCCGCGTCAACGTGGGAGAGGTCTGCCAAGGTTGTTGTCGAAACCAGCTGACGATCTCGTTCGTCCTCGGGAACGGAGATCCACCCGAATGGGCCGGCTACCAGTGAGCCAAGGCGGCGGGATCTCCGGTGATCAGGAGGTAGTCTCGCCCGCCAGCACGCCGTCGTAGACCCCGATGACCGAACGAGGACGCGTGAGTTACAGCCACAGCAATGACCCGGAGCCGAACGGGCGCCAGGAAGGCGCCGACGGGTCGGCTCGTCAGGGGCGGCGCCGTCGCTCAGGCCCAGGAGCCGCTCCCCGTGCAGTTCCCCCTTCACAAAACTCTCAAACCGGCGGCGCGAGCTGGGAACAGCAGCAAGGTCGGCCGCCACAGGGCGCGGGGGCCGACAACCGGACCATGATGATGCCCCAGCCCGGCGGGATGCCCGGCGGGATGCCCTACGCCGGCGGCGCGCCCCAGCACCCGGGTGCCCAGCCCCGGCGGGACGCGGGTGCTCCGGGCGGGATGCCCCCGCGCGAGCCCGAGCAGCGGGGCGGTGAGCTCCGTCGCCGTGACACCGACCCGACAGGCCGCCGGGCCGAGGCCGCGTTCGAGGACACCCAGGCGATGCTCGCCGCCCAGGCGGGAGCCGGTTCGAGGTCCGGTGAGGGCGGCGTGCGCAGACGCCGCGCCGGGCGTGGCGCGGGCGGTCCCGCAGGCCAGGGAGGTCCAGAGGGTCCAGGCGGCCCGGGGGGCCCCGGGGGGTACGGTCCCGGCGACGGCGAGGACGAGCCCAGGGCCAGGCGGTGGACGCGCTTCCTGCCCAACTGGAAGATCGTGATGGCCAGCTTCGTGGTCCTCAGCGCCGGTGTCTTCGGCATGATCGCGGTGGCCTACGCCAACACGCCGATTCCACAGACCGCGCAGGGGAGCGTGGACGACCGGGGCAGCGTGATCTACTACCGGGACAAGAAGACCCCGATCGCGCGCCTCGGCGTCAAGCGCACCCCGGTCAAGATCAGCCAGATTCCCAAGCACGTCCAGGACGCGGTCATCGCCCTGGAGAACAAGAGCTTCCGCACCGACAGCGGTATCGACTTCACCGGCATGGCCCGCTCGGTGTGGAGCACGGTCAGCGGAGCCCAGCTCCAGGGCGCCTCGACCATCACCCAGCAGATGGCCCGTAACTACTACGACGGCCTCAGCCAGGAGGTCTCGGTACAGCGCAAGATCAAGGAGATCTTCGTCGCCGTCAAGATCAGTAAGACGCTGGAGAAGGACGAGATCCTTGAGCGCTACCTCAACATCATCTACTTCGGCCGCGGCGCGTACGGCATCCAGGCCGCCTCGAAGGCGTTCTTCGGCAAGAACATCGGCCAGCTGACCCCGCAGGAGGGCGCCTACCTGGCCGGCCGGATCCAGAACCCGGACGCCTTCGACATCCAGGAGAAGGCCGGCAACTACGCCGCGACCAAGGAGCGCTTCGGCGCCGCGCTCAGGAACATGGCGGAGATCGACCCCGCCGCGTACGGCAAGTACGCCGGAAGCTCCTTCGACGACCTGAAGTTCGCCGAGGTCAAGATCGCGGAGATCAACAAGGGTCTCAAGGGCTACATGCTCAACATCGTCCTCCGAGAGCTCAAGGCGCGGGGCATCACCGAGGAGGATTTGAAGACCAAGGGTTACAAGGTCTACACCACCTTCGACAAGGACATGATGAAGGCCGCGCAGGAGGCGGTGAAGGGTCGCACCTCCGGTCTGGAGTCGACCATCCACGCCAGCGTCGCCTCGGTGGATCCGAAGAACGGCCGGGTGCTCGCCTTCTACAGCGGCGACGACTTCGTCAAGGACTTCAACAACCGCGCCTTCGACTCCACCAAGCAGGCGGCCTCGGCGTTCAAGCCCTACGTGCTCGCGGCCTGGCTGGAGAGCGGCAGGTCGCTCGACAGCTACGTCGACGGCATGTCCACGATCAAGATGCCGGGCACCACCCCGATCAGCAACTCGGGGAACCAGGCGTACGGGGCGATCGACATGATCAAGGCCATGGCCAGCTCGGTCAACACGGTCTTCGTGCAGATGGGTGAGGTCGTCACGCTTCCCGAGGTGGCGAGGATCGCCAAGGAGGCGGGGGTCGGCGAGACCGCCAAGTACAACCCCTCCTACGGCGGCAAGAACGCGGTCGACTACGCGGTCGACGAGCAGAAGTTCCAGGTCACCATCGGCAGCGCCTCGGTCACCGCGGTCGAGCAGGCCGCCGGCTACTCGATCTTCGCCAACGAGGGCAAGCACGCCGACTGGCACGTGATCACCAAGGTGACCAAGCTCGACGGCTCCCCGGTGCTCGCGGAGCAGGCCACCGTGCGGCAGGTCATCAGCCCCGAGTCCGCGGCCGACGCGACGGTCGCGCTCCAGGCCGTGGTGAAGAGCGGCACCGGTGCCACCGCGAACATCGGCTCGCGGCCGGTGGCCGGCAAGACCGGCACGAACAACGGCTACAAGGACGCCTGGTTCGTCGGTTTCACCCCGCAGGTCGTCACCGCGGTGGGTATGTCCAAGGACGTGCCCTACAACAGGGCGGGGACGCGCAAGCTCAAGGTCGACAAGTACGGCCTGCCGAACCGCGAGATCGATGATTCGAAAATCCTCTGGAAGGAGGAGCCCATGCCCTCCTTCATCGGCGGTGGTGGCACCCCGACCCAGATCTGGCACGACTACATGGCCAAGGTGACCGCCAAGGACGAGGTCCAGCAGTTCCCGCCGAGGGCCAACACCGGCTCGCAGAGCAGCCTGGCCACGCCCAAGCCGACGCCCACCGCGGCGCCGACCATGGACGACAATCCTTTCCCCGACAGCGGCGACGGTGGCGGCAACTGGCCCAGCGACGGCGGCGGCGGCGAGCCGGACAACCCCGACGGCCGCGAGTGCCTGCCCTGGGACGGCTCCTGCGACGTCGGCAACGACGGCTCGGGCGACGGTCCGCCGAACGGCGAGATCACCGAGAACGGCGCCCCCGGCGCGGTCGGGGCTCCCGGGGCGCCCGGTGCGGCGATCATGCCGACACCCGCCGCGAGCGGACGACGCCCCTGATGAAGGATCTCCTGACGTCGCGGCGCCCGCTATCGGAGTTCGGCACCCGGGCCATCCCGTACGTGCCCCTGGCCCTGTTCGCGGGGCTGGGGGCCATCCTGGCCTGGTTCTGGAAGTGGCCGTGCCGCGTCGGCGGGGCGTGGAACGACGGGACCCTGCAGTTCACGAACTTCTGTTACACCGACATCTATCCCCTGTGGTGGAACGAGAAGCTCAACGAGGGCAAGATCCCTTATTTCGACTATCCGGTCGAGTACCCCGTCGGTATCGGCGGGATCATGGAGTTCTTCCGCCGGATCGTCGCCCCCATGACCGACCAGGGGACGGCGTTCTACGACCTCACGGTCATCCTCATGGCGATCTGCCTGGTCGTCGGCGTGTTGCTGATGGCCGCGCTGGCCGGTCCGGCCAGGCGCTGGGACGCGCTCTGGTACGCCCTGGCCCCCGGGCTGATCCTCACCGCGTACATCAACTGGGACCTGGCGGCCAACGCCCTCGCGCTGGGCGCGCTGCTGGCCTGGTCGAAGCGGAGGCAGTGGCTCGCCGGCATCCTGCTCGGCCTGGCGATCGCCACCAAGTTCTACCCGCTGATGTTCCTCGGCCCGCTGTTCCTGCTGACGCTGCGCACCGGCAGGTGGGTGCCGTTCCTCAAGACGCTCGGCGGCGTCGTGGGAGCCTGGCTGGTCGTCAATGTGCCGATCATGGTGTTCGCCTTCGACGGCTGGAAGCGGTTCTACGTCTTCAGCCAGGAGCGGGGGGCCGACTGGGGTTCGCTCTGGTACTTCTTCAACCAGAAGCAGTGGCCGATCCTCGGTGACGCCGAACTCGTCGACAAGCTGGGCATCGTCTCCCTCGCCGCGTTCTGCCTGGCGATCGCCGTGCTCACCGTGACGGCCAGGACCCGCCCGCGGCTGATGCAGCTCTGCTTCCTCACCCTGGCCGCGTTCATGCTGACCAACAAGGTGTGGTCGCCGCAGTACGTGCTCTGGCTGATCCCCTTCGCGGTGCTGGCCAGGCCGAACTGGAAGCCGATCGCACTCTGGCAGCTCGCCGAGTGCTGGTACTTCTTCGCGATCTGGCTCTATCTGGTCGGTATCCAGCCGGGCAACGAGGCGTTGGGCATCGCCGGCGACACCTACTTCACCGCGGTGTGGGCCCGCGCGATCACCATTCTGATCATGATGGCGTTCGTGGTGAGGGACATTCTCGTCCCCGACAAGGACGTGATCCGCCAGGACGGGACCGACGACCAGGCGGGCGGTGTCTTCGACGGCGCACCCGACCGTTTCCGGCTCGCGCTCTCCTAGCAGCGGGGAACGGCGTGAGTCTGGCGGCCGGTCGGGATGATCCGCGACAATCCCAGTTTGTGATCAATCCTGTCGAGCCCCCGCGGGATACCGCGCAGGAAGGGCTGCTGCTCTGGCTGGCCTCCAGGCTGGGAATCGTCGCCCTGGTCGTCGTCGGCACCCAGGCGATGATGGAGGGGGACGCGGTCCCGCCGCCGTTCCTGGAGCGCTGGAAGCACTGGGATGCCAGCCTCCTGGCCACCATCGCCGAGCACGGTTACGGTGGCGCCCCCGGCAGCGAGCCTGACAAGGGGCTGCCCGCCTTCTTCCCCGGGATGCCCCTGGCGCTCCGCGCGGTGCACCTCGTGGTCGGCGACTGGACGGTCGCCGGGCTGCTGATCTCCTTCGTGGCCGGTGCCGTCGCGATGATGGCGCTCGCCAGGCTGGCCGAGTTCGAGGGGCCCCCGGGGACCGGCCGGCGCGCGGTGCTGGCGCTGCTGCTCTGGCCGATGGCGGTGTTCCTGTTCGCGGGCTACAGCGAGTCGCTCTTCCTGGCCTTCGCCATCCCCGCCTGGCTCGCGGCGCGCAGGGGACGCTGGCCGCTCGCCGCGGCCCTGGCGGCGGGTGCCTCCTGCGTGCGGATCACCGGCCTGTTCCTGGCCCTGGCGCTGATCGTGGAGTTCTTCGCCCGGCGGCGGCCCGTACGGCAGCTCGTACGGCAGGCCGGCTGGCTGGTGCTCCCGTTCGTGCCGCTGGTGCTCTACTCCGCCTACCAGCACTCCCGCACCGGCGACTGGCTGGCCTGGAAGAGTGCCCAGGAGGCCGGCTGGGGCCGGCACATGGTGTGGCCCTGGGAGTCGCTGATCACGACCTGGAACTCGGCCATGGGCGAGGGCCGGTTCGCCTGGGCGTTCCGGCTTGAGATCGCGGGGGCGATCGTCGGGGTCGTGCTCGTACTGGTCCTGCTCTACCTGCGGAGGTGGAGCGAGTTCGTCTACGTGGGACTTCAGGTGGGCGCCCTGCTCTGCTCCGCCTACTACCTGTCGGTTCCGCGCTCGGCGCTGCTGTGGTGGCCGCTCTTCATCCTGATCGCGAAGGCGAGCGGCGGGCAGGCACCGTGGCGGCGGTGGATCATCGTCGTCTACGCCCTGGTGGTGGGCCCGCTGATGGCGCTCAACGCGCTGATCTTCGCCGACGGTGCCTGGGTGGGCTGAGCGCCGGGAGCAGCTCCTTACCCGTTTCCGGGGAAAAGTAATCCCACCAAGTTATCCACAGGCTGTGGACGGACTCTCGCGCTAGAGCTTCGATCTGAGGAAGGCGATGTCGGCGGCCTGGCCGTCGAAGGGCGTCTCCACTACGATCGGCGCGTTCGCGCTCCGGCACACGCTCAGGATGAGCTCGGGGTCGATCTGACCCGCTCCGAGGCTCGCGTGCCGGTCGGCGCCGGAGTCGAAGGCGTCGCGAGAGTCGTTGCAGTGGATCAGGTCGATCCTGCCGGTGATCGCCATGACCCGCTCGACCACGTCCGCCAGGTCCTCGCCGGCCGCGTGGGCGTGGCAGGTGTCGAGACAGAAGCCCACGTCGAAGCCGTCGAGCGCGTCCCAGAGCCGGGCGATGCGCTCAAGCTTGCGCGCCATCGCGTTGCCGCCGCCCGCGGTGTTCTCGATGAGCACTGGGATCCGGTGCTCCTCCAGGCGCTCGAACACCTTGCGCCAGTTGTCGAAGCCCTTCTGCGGGTCGTCTCCGGCCCCCACGTGCCCGCCGTGGACGATCAGCCCCCTGGCGCCGAGCTCGGCCGCCGCGGCGAGATGCGAGCCGAGCAGCTTGCGGCTGGGGATGCGGACCCGGTTGTTGGCGGTCGCCACATTGATCACATAGGGGGCGTGGACGTAGACCTCCACGTCCGAGTCCTTGATCTCCCGGGTCTTCTCGCCGATGACCGGGCCCTTCCAGCCCTGCGGGTCACCGAGGAAGAACTGCACGACCTCGGCGCCGCGCGCCCTGGCGTGCGCCAGTGGGTCGTCCTGGTCGACATGAGCTCCGATAAGCGGCATGTGTCCGAGCCTAGCTGTTTCAACGGCGAGGCCCTGGGCAGTCGCAGGGCGCGCCCTACCACTCACCCCCACGGGTCGAACACAAGGAGTCCACGTGGCCTACTACCGCAGAGGGATCAGTCTCATCGGCCTCATCTACATCCTGGTCGGCCTCTACGTCGCCTGGGTGTACGACTACATCACTCCCGCGCTCCTGAAGGACGTCGCCGAGGCTCTGCTGGCGGTCTTCCTGTGGTTCCTCGTCCTGCTCGGCGTGGACCTGCGCCTGAATGGTTAGCCGCCCCCGCGCCGGTGTGGCCTTCGTCTGATTCGGGGCCTCACGGGAGGAAACCCCCGTGATAGATGCCGAAGGCCACACCGACGAACGAGGCCACGATGCCCACGATGTTCAGCGCGCGCTCCGGCGTCGTCGCGGAGACGTACTGCGAGTAGAGGCCCCCGCAGAATCCCAGCACCCCCGCCCACGAGGCGACGACATGCGCGGCGGGGATCAGTCCGGTGGCGAAGGCGAGCAGTCCGCAGCCGATCGTGACGACGCTCAGCACGTTCTCGAACCTGTGACGACGCCCGTCGGTGTTCAACGTGAACCGCAAGGGTCTCTTCCGGGCATGTCCATACGCACGAGGCATCTTCACCGCCTCCTCTTTCTCCTGCGACAGGACGTGCCCGGCGAGGCGACGGCCCAACCCTTGACGGACTGGTAGGCTGGCACGGCTACGTCGAATGGGTGTGTTATCGCCCACCCTCCACCCCGAGCGCCGAAATGGGCGCCCGAGGTGAAGCACGTCAGCGTCCTCCTGTCACGGCACGGTGTCGTGACCGCAAGAGTCCAGAGGAGGTTGAAGTCAGCATGCGCCGTTACGAAGTGATGGTCATTCTTGACCCCTCGCTCGATGAGCGTACGGTCGCCCCTTCCCTCGACCAGTTCCTCACGGTCGTCCGCAACGACGGCGGCACCGTGGAGAAGGTCGACGTGTGGGGTCGCCGCAGGCTGTCCTACGACATCGCGAAGAAGCCCGAGGGCATCTACGCCGTCATCGACCTGAGCGCCGAGCCCGCCACGGTCAAGGAGCTCGACCGGCAGATGAACCTCAACGAGGGAATCCTGCGCACCAAGGTTCTCCGCCCGGACGTGCACTAACTCCCGGCATTTTGTCGGGCGGCAGCCGTACTCTGAGCCGATAACCAGCGAAGGCCGCAGGAAGGGCAGCGCTAGCCATGGCAGCAGGCGACACCACGATCACCATCGTCGGCAACCTCGTCGACGACCCGGAGCTGCGCTTCACCCCCACGGGGCAAGCGGTGGCCCGGTTCCGCATCGCATCCACTCCGAGGTTCCTCGACAAGACGACCAACGAGTGGAAGGACGGCGAAGGCCTGTTCCTGACCTGCAACGTGTGGCGGCAGGCGGCGGAGAACGCCGCCGAGAGCCTCCAGCGCGGCATGCGGGTCATAGTTCAGGGACGGCTGCGCCAGAGGTCTTACGAGACCAAGGAAGGCGAGAAGCGCACGGTCTACGAGGTTGAGGTCGACGAGGTCGGCCCCTCCCTGAGAAACGCGACCGCCAAGGTCAACAAGACCGCCCGTCAGGGCGGTGGCGGCGGCTTCGGCGGCGGCCCGGCCAACGACCCGTGGGCCTCCGCGGCGCCCGCCGCACCGCAAGGTGGCGGCTTCGGCGGCGGTGGCAACAACTACGGGGGTGGCGGCCAGCAGCAGCAGGGTGGCGGCGGCTTCGGCGGCGGCGACTTCAGCGACGAACCGCCTTTCTAGGGACGGCGGTCCTCCCGCAATCCCAGTCCATATCCGCAGCGACCATTCCCGCCTGACGGCGGGGCTCTGAAAGGAGCACCACGATGGCCAAGCCGGCACTGCGCAAGCCCAAGAAGAAGGTTTGCCTGTTCTGCCACGACAAGATCTCCTACGTCGACTACAAGGACACGGCGCTGCTTCGGAAGTTCATCTCCGACCGCGGCAAGATCCGTGCCCGCCGGGTGACTGGCAACTGCACCCAGCACCAGCGTGACGTGGCGACCGCTATCAAGAACGCTCGTGAGATGGCGCTCCTGCCGTACATGAGCACCGCGCGCTAAGGAGGTCCGGACAGATGAAGCTCATTCTCACCAGTGAGGTCACCGGCCTCGGCACCCCCGGCGACATCGTCGAGGTCAAGGACGGCTACGGCCGCAACTACCTGCTTCCCCGCGGCTTCGCGATCCTCTGGACGCGCGGCGGCGAGAAGCAGATCTCCTCGATCAAGAAGGCCCGTGACGCCCGCGAGATCCGCGACCTTGGCACCGCCAAGGAGGTCGCCGGCCAGCTGCGGGCCCTGAAGGTGGTCCTGAAGACGAAGGCCGGCGAGTCCGGTCGCCTCTTCGGCTCCATCACCACGGGTGACGTCGCCGAGGCCGTCAAGGCCGCCGGTGGCCCCGTGCTCGACCGCCGTCGCATCGAGATCGCCTCTGCGATCAAGAGCCTCGGCTCCCACCGGGTCAGCGTCAAGCTGCACCCGGAGGTCTCCGCGGCCCTCGATGTCGAGGTCGTCGCGGCCTGAGAGGCCCAGTGAGACAAGGGCTCCTCCCCGTTCGCGGGGAGGAGCCCTTGTTCTTTCGCAACCGGCGGTGTCGGTTCTCCACGGCCTGACCGCCCGCCGGGATATCAGCGGGGTGTGCGGAAAGCTCTTCGTCCGCGAGAAGAGGCTCACATGCCGAGACCGTGTTACTCCAGGTCATCGCTGATACATACAATTCGGGAATCGTTGCTTCCCCCTGGAGGTCTTGTCATGGTCCGTCCCTCGATGCTGCTCGCGCTCGGTGCCCTCGCGG
This sequence comes from Streptosporangium sp. NPDC006013, assembly GCF_040614275.1. Lineage (NCBI taxonomy): Bacteria > Bacillati > Actinomycetota > Actinomycetes > Streptosporangiales > Streptosporangiaceae > Streptosporangium > Streptosporangium sp. NPDC006013. Next base: position 2,778 of record NZ_JBEXUE010000091.1, on the reverse strand, counting down.
CGACCGCGGTGGCCTGTGCGCCGGCCTCGGAAACGACGACCCAGACGAGCTCTGCGGCCCCGAGCGCCTCCGGAGCCGCCTCCAGCGCCTGTGCCAAGGAGAGCCTCGCGCTGAAGACCCCCGGCAAGCTCACCATCGGCACCGACAAGCCCGCCTACGAGCCGTGGTTCAACGACGACGACCCGGCCAACGGCAAGGGCTTCGAGAGCGCCGTCGCCTACGCCGTCGCGGGCCAGATGGGCTTCGCCGAAGGCGACGTCACCTGGGCCACGGTGAAGTTCGACTCCGCGTTCGCGCCGGGTGCCAAGCAGTTCGACTTCGACGTCAACCAGGTCTCGGTGACCCCCGACCGGGCCAAGGTCGTCGACTTCAGCAAGGGCTACTACACGGTCAAGCAGGCGGTGGTCGCGCTGGACGGCTCGAAGGTCGCCGCCGCCACGGACCTGGCGGCCCTGAAGGACGCCAAGATCGGCGTGCAGGTCGGCACCACCTCGCTGCAGGCGGTCAAGGACGTCATTCAGCCCTCGGCCGAGCTCAACGTCTACAACGAGCAGATCGACGCCGTCAACGCGCTGAAGAACAAGCAGGTCGACGCGGTGGTGGTGGACCTGCCCACCGCGTTCTACGTGACCGCCGCCCAGGTCGAGAACTCCAAGATCGTTGGCCAGTTCGGCGCCGCCTCCGGCGTTCCCGAGGTCTTCGGCGCGGTGTTCGAGAAGGGCAGCCCGCTGGTGAGCTGCGTCAACGAGGCGATCGACAAGCTGACCGCCTCCGGCGAGCTGGCGAAGATCGAAACCGAGTGGCTCGGTTCCGCCGCGGGTGCGCCGGAGCTGAAGTGATCCCGGAGCTCATGCCACCGCCGTGGGCGCGGAGCGCGTACGGTCCGCGCCGCGGCGCTCGATGAGGAACGACGAGAGCCTGCGGCTCTCCGACGACTGGACGAAGAGCGAGCGGCAGCTTGAGCGGGAGCGGCTCCGCAGGAGGTCGTCTCTCCGCTCGGGCTCCGTCGCGACGGTCTCGACGATCATCGTGATCGTCCTGCTGTTCTGGCTCTTCACCACCTCCCCCGGCTGGCCCCGGGTGCGGGACACGTTCTTCGATCCCGAGCAGTTCGTCAAGGCGCTGCCGGATGTGCTGAGCGGGTTCCTGCTCAATATCAAGATCTTCCTGATCGCCGAGCCGCTGATCCTTCTCGTGGGCCTGCTGGTCGCGCTGGCCCGAAACCTTACAGCGCCGGTCTTCTTCCCGCTGCGCGCCCTGGCGGTGATCTACACCGACGTCTTCCGCGGCGTGCCCACGATCCTCATCATCTATCTCGTCGGTTTCGGGTTGCCCGCGCTCGGCCTGCAGGGCACCCCGACGGACCTCGCGACGCTGGGCATCATCGCACTCACGCTCTCGTACGGAGCGTACGTGGCGGAGGTCTTCCGGGCGGGTATCGAGTCGGTGCATCCCAGCCAGCGGGCCGCCGCCTGGTCCCTCGGCCTGAGCCACGGCCAGACCATGCGCCACGTGGTGGTGCCGCAGGCCGTGCGCCGGGTGGTGCCGCCGCTGCTCAACGACTTCGTCTCGCTGCAGAAGGACACCGCGCTCGTCGCCACGATCGGCCCGCTGGAGGCGCTGAGGCAGGCGCAGATCCACGTGGCCGGCAACTTCAACTACACCCCCTACCTGGTGGCGGCGTTGCTGTTCATCCTGCTCACCATTCCGATGGCCCGCTTCACCGACTATCTGGCGGTCCGCTCGCAGCGGCGGCGGAGCCAGTGAGCGGGCAGCGGGAAACCGGCGGAAAGGAGGGGACATGAGCCTGCTGAGCATCGAGGGCCTGTGGAAGAACTATCGGGGCCACAGCGTGCTGCGCGGTATCGACCTGGAGGTCGACCCGCACGAGGTGGTCTGCCTGATCGGTGCCTCGGGATCGGGGAAGTCCACGCTGCTGCGCTGCGTGAACCTGCTGGAGACCGCCGACGACGGCACGATCCGCCTGGACGGCGAGGAGATCACCGACGCCCGTGCCGATCTCAACGACGTGCGCAAGCGCATGGGCATCGTGTTCCAGGCCTTCAACCTGTTCCCGCACATGACCGTGCTGGACAACATCACGCTGGCCCCGCGGAAGGCGCACGGCGTGGGCAGGAGGCAGGCCGAGCAACAGGCCCGTGACCTGCTGGACAGGTTCGGCCTGGCGGACAGGGCGGGCGCCTACCCGGATCAGCTCTCCGGCGGCCAGCAGCAGCGCGTCGCCATCATCAGGGCCCTGGCCACCCAGCCCCGCCTGATGCTGCTGGACGAGGTCACCTCGGCGCTGGACCCGGCGCTGGTCAAGGAGGTGCTCGGGGTCATCCGGGAGCTCAAGGAGGGCGGCATGACCATGGTCCTGACCACGCATGAGATGGGTTTCTGCCGCGAGATCGCCGACACCGTCTGTTTCCTCGACGGTGGCGTGCTCCTGGAGCGCGGCACCCCCGAGCAGATCTTCACCGCTCCCCGCGAGGCCCGTACCAGGGAGTTCGTGCAGAGCGTGATCGACGCCCGGCGCCTTTGACGTCCTCCGGCCCGGGGAGGCCGGTTCTTCGAAGGACGGGCCCCGCGCTCCAGACGCTCGCGGAGACCTCAGCGCCGGTGCCGGCCGCGGGACCCGGTGCCGGGGCCGCCGGGGCCTTCCGGAGGGCGACGCGGTCGGGCAGGTGGAACTGGGCGCTGTCCTGTGGGAACAGCCAGGTGGACAGGTCCGGCGCGACATGGGCGAGGAAGGACGGCCCCAGGACCACCCCGACG
>NZ_JBEXUE010000090.1:0-26753 GCF_040614275.1 Streptosporangium sp. NPDC006013 | reverse complement strand
AGGAGCAGGTCGCCGGGCTGCTGGCCGGGCGGGAGAAGGAGGTGTCGGTCGCGGCGGTGAACGGTCCGGCCTCGGTGGTGATCTCCGGCACCGAGGAGGCGGTGCTGGAGGTGGCCGCCGCGCTGGAGGAGCGCGGGGTGCGCACGAAGCGGTTGCGGGTGTCGCACGCGTTCCATTCGCCGTTGATGGATCCGATGCTGGAGGACTTCCGAGCGGTGGCGGGTGGGTTGACCTACGGCCCGCCGCAGATCCCGGTGGTGTCCACGGTGAGCGGGCAGGCGGCCACGGCCGAGCAGCTGTGCTCGCCGGACTACTGGGTGGATCAGGTGCGTGGCGCGGTCCGCTTCTCCGACGGAATCCGGACGCTGCACGCTCAGGGAGTGCGGGCGTATCTGGAACTGGGCCCCGATGGTGTACTGACCGCCATGGCGCAGGACGTCCTGACAGACGCCGAGGCGGTGGCGGATCCGGACGCACTGCTGGTGCCGGTGCTGCGCGGGGACCGGGACGAGCAGAACACGGTGATGACGGCGCTGGCCGCCCTGCACGTACGCGGGGTGCCGGTGGACTGGTGTGCGGTGTTCACCGGTGCCCGCCGGGTGGAGCTGCCCACCTACGCCTTCCAGCGTCGGCGTTTCTGGCCGAGGCCTTCGCTCTCCCGCGTCGGCGATGTGACCGACGCCGGGCTCGGAGCGCCGGACCATCCCTTGCTGGGAGCCGCCGTTGAGCTGGCGGGCGGCGACGAGGTGCTCTTCACCGGCCGGTTGTCGGTGCGTTCCCAGCCGTGGCTGGCCGATCACGTGGTGTCGGGCCGGGTGGTGGTACCGGCGACGGCGTTCCTGGAACTGGCGATCCGAGCCGGTGACGAGGTCGGCTGCGCGCGAGTGGACGAGCTGACCCTGGCCGCGCCGTTGACGCTGCCCGAACAGGGCGGTGTCCAGGTACAGGTGCGGCTGGGCGAGCCCGACGAGAGGGGACACCGGCCGCTGAGCGTGCACGCGCGGCCGGAAGGCGAGGAGGAGCGCCCCTGGACACGACACGCGGGCGGTCTCCTGGCAGTCGACGAGCCCCTTACCGCACCGCCGTTCGACACGACGGTGTGGCCACCGGCCGGTGCGACGCCGATCTCGTTGGAAGGCTTCTACGAGGGGCGGGCGGCGGACGGCTTCGACTACGGGCCGGCGTTCCGCGGCCTGACCGCGGCCTGGCGATGCGACTCGGATATGTACGCCGAAATCGGTCTGCCCGAGCAGGACGCGGCCGAGGCGGGGGCGTTCGGTATGCATCCGGCGCTGCTGGACGCGGTGCTGCACCTGTGCCTGCTCCTCGACCAGAGCGAGGACGCCCGGCGTAAGGTGCCCTTCGCCTGGGAGGGCGTGTCCTTGCACGCGGCGGGGGCATCGGCGGTCCGGGTGCGGTTGTCCTGGGCCGGACCGGACGCGATGTCGATCGCGATCGCCGGCGCCGGCGGTCCCGTGGCCTCGATCAGGTCGCTGACCCTGCGAGTCCTTTCGGACGAGCAGGCCACCGGCTCGCGAGCAGTCGGAAGGGATTCCCTGTTCCGGCTGAACTGGGTCCCGCTGGTCGCCCCGGCCCCGCCGGTATCCGCGGTGTCGCCGAGCACTCTGGCAGTAGTGGGTCCGGACGAGTGGGGTCTCGCCGAAGCCCTTGCCGACGCCATGGGCGGTCCTGTCGGGACAGGTGCCGATCTGCGGTCGCTGGGAGAGGCGTACGACGGCGGTGCTCTCGTGCCGCGCACGGTGCTGGTACCGGTGGCCGGAGGCCCGGGCGATGGGGTGCCGGCGGCCGCGCACGGTCTGGCGTCGTCCGTGCTGGACCTGGTGCGATCCTGGCTCGCCGACGAGCGGTTCGCCGGTTCGCGGCTGGCGTTCCTCACCCGGGGCGCGGTGGACGGCGATGACGTGGCGGCGGCGACGGTGTGGGGGCTCGTGCGCGCCGCCGAGGCGGAGCACCCAGGCCGGTTTGTACTGGTCGACCTCGACCTCGACCTTGACCACGTGGGCGCGTCGGCGGCCTCGATCGCCGCGCTGCCGCCGGCCCTGGCCGCCGCCGAGCCGCAGTTGGTGATCCGGGATGGTGCCGTGCTGGCCGGTCGGCTGGCCCGGGTCTTCCCGCCCGCTGAGCCACCGGGCCTGGCCTGGGATCCCGAGGGCACGGTGCTGATCACCGGCGGCACCGGCGGCCTGGGCGGCATGCTGGCCCGCCACCTGGTGACCGTGCACGGCATCAGGCACCTGACGCTGGTGAGCCGTCGCGGTGACCGGGCGGAGGGCGCCGGCGAGCTGGTGGCGGAGCTTACCGGGCTCGGCGCTCGCGTGATCGTCGTGGCATGCGATCTGGCGGATCGCGACGCTGTGGCCGGTCTGCTGGCCGGGATAGCCGCCGAGCACCCGCTGACCGCGGTGGTGCACACCGCGGGCGTGCTGGACGACGGTGTGATCGGCACGTTGACGTCGCAGAGCCTGGATCGGGTGTTCCGCCCCAAGGTGGATGCGGCCTGGCATCTCCACGAGCTGACCCGAGACGAGAATCTGTCCGCGTTCGTGCTGTTCTCGTCGGTGGCGGGGACGTTCGGGACGGCGGGCCAGGCCAACTACGCGGCGGCGAACGCCTTCCTGGACGCGCTCGCCCGGCGCCGCCGGGCCGAGGGCCTGCCGGGACTCTCACTGGGATGGGGTCCGTGGGCCCAGGCCGGTGGCATGACCGGCGCCCTGAGCGAGGCCGAGATGGGCAGGCTCGCCAGGCGCGGGATGCTCCCGCTGTCTCCGGATCACGGTCTTGCGCTGTTCGACGTGACGGTCACGGGCGACGAACCGGCCTTGGTGCCCGCGCGCCTGGATCTGGCGGCATTCCGTACCGGCCAGGACGTCCCACTCCTGCTCCAAGGGCTGATCCGGTCGTCGGCCCGCCGGCAGGCGACGGTCGCAGCGGCGACCGCACTCGCCGATCGCGTCGCGCCGCTCGGGGCAGGCGAGCGGACGGCCGCCCTGCTGGAGCTGGCCCGCGACCAGATCGCCTTGGTGCTGGGCCACGCAGACGGCGACGCGATCGAGCCGCTGAGCAGCTTCCAGAGCATGGGCTTCGACTCGCTGACAGCCGTCGAGGTGCGCAACCGGCTGTCCGCGGCCACCGGGCTGCGCCTGCCCGCGACGTTGGTGTTCGACTACCCGAACGTCACGGCGCTGACGGAGTTCCTCCTGGCGGAGTTGCTGGGCGAGCACGGCGGCTCGGCGGCCGCGCAGCCGGCCGCGCAGCCGGTCACATCGGCCGATGACGATCCCGTGGTGATCGTGTCGATGGCGTGCCGGTACCCGGGCGGAGTGACCTCCCCCGAGGATCTGTGGCGGCTGGTCGCGGAAGGTACGGACGCGATCTCGGCGTTCCCGGCCTCTCGTGGCTGGGATCTGGAGTCGCTGTACGATCCCGACCGCGAGCGCCGGGGCACCAGCTACGTCCGCGAAGGCGGGTTCCTGCACGAAGCGGGGGATTTCGACCCAGGCTTCTTCGGCATCTCGCCCCGCGAGGCGCTGGCGATGGACCCGCAGCAGCGGCTCCTTCTTGAGGTGTCCTGGGAGGCGGTCGAGCGGGCCGGGATCGACCCGCTCTCGCTGCGGGGCAGCCACACGGGCGTGTTCGCCGGGGTGATGTACCACGACTACGCGACGAGCGCCGAGTTCCCGCCGGACGTGGTGAGCTTCATGGGCACCGGCACGGCCGGCAGCGTCGTGTCCGGACGGCTGTCCTACACGCTCGGCCTGGAAGGGCCGGCGGTGACGGTGGACACCGCGTGCTCCTCCTCACTGGTGGCGATGCACCTGGCCGCGCAGGCGCTGCGCTCGGGTGAGTGCTCGCTGGCGCTGGCCGGTGGGGTGACCGTGATGGCCACCCCGGGGGCGTTCATCAACTTCAGTGCTCAGGACGGGCTGGCCGGCGACGGCCGGTGCAAGTCCTTCTCCGAGGCCGCCGACGGTGTCGGCTGGTCCGAGGGTGTCGGGATGCTGGTGCTGGAACGCCTGTCCGACGCGCGGCGCAACGGCCACCAGGTGCTGGCCGTGGTGCGCGGGTCGGCGGTGAACCAGGACGGTGCCTCCAATGGGTTGACCGCGCCGAACGGCCCGTCGCAGCAGCGAGTGATCCGCCAGGCACTGGCCGGCGCCGGGCTGGCCCCGGCGGACGTGGACGTGGTGGAGGGTCACGGGACCGGGACGAGACTGGGTGACCCGATCGAGGCGCAGGCGCTGCTGGCGACCTACGGGCAGGACCGGCCGGATGACCGCCCGCTGCTGCTCGGCTCGATCAAGTCGAACATCGGCCACACCCAGGCGGCCGCGGGTGTCGCCGGTGTGATCAAGATGGTCATGGCGATGCGCCACGAAGTGCTGCCGGGCACGCTGCACGTGGACGCGGCCTCGTCGCACGTGGACTGGAACCAGGGCGCAGTGGAGTTGCTCACCGAGCACCGCCCGTGGTCGGAGATCGGACGGCCACGGCGGGCCGGGGTGTCGTCGTTCGGCATCAGCGGGACCAACGCACACGTGATCCTCGAGCAGGTGCCGCCGACCACGGATGCGGGAACCGGCTCGGCGCCAGGCGTCGTGCCGGGTGCGGTGCCCCTGTTGCTCTCGGGGAAGACGAATGACGCGCTGCGGGCCCAGGCGGCACGCCTGCTGTCGCGGGTCCAGGACGATCTGGACGCCTCCCCGGTGGACATCGGCTTCTCGCTGGCGACGACCCGCTCGGCGTTCGAGCATCGGGCGGTGGTGCTGGCCGGTGACCGGGACGAGCTGCCGGCGAGCCTGACGGCGGTGGTGGACGGGCATTCGGCGCCCGGAGTGGTCCACGGACGTGGCACGCGGCCGGGCAGGCTCGCGCTGCTGTTCACCGGGCAGGGTGCTCAACGGGCCGGAATGGGCCGTGGGTTGTACGAGCGGTTCCCGGTGTTCGCCGGTGCCTTCGACGCCGTGCTCGCCCACCTGGATCCCGAGCTGGACCACCCGCTGCGCGAGGTGATGTTCGGCGACACCGAACTGCTGGACCAGACCGGATACACCCAGCCGGCGCTGTTCGCGCTGGAGGTGGCGCTGTTCCGGCTGGTGGAGTCCTGGGGCGTCAGGCCGGATTTCCTGTCCGGGCATTCGATCGGCGAGATCACGGCCGCGCACGTGGCCGGCGTGCTGCCGCTGGAGGACGCGTGCCGGCTGGTGGCGGCGCGTGCCCGGCTGATGCAGGCGCTGCCGCCGGGCGGGGCGATGGTCGCCGTCCAGGCTCCGGAACAGGAGGTACTGCCGCTTCTCGCCGGGCACGAGAACGAGGTTTCCATCGCATCGGTGAACGGTCCCGCTTCGTTGGTGATCGCGGGTGCCGAGGGACCGGTCGTCCGGATCGCCGCCCGGTTGGAGGCCGAAGGGCGCAAGACGACGCGGCTGAGGGTGAGCCACGCGTTCCATTCGCCGCTGATGGAGCCGATGCTGGCGGAGTACCGGCGGGTGGCCGAGGGCCTGGTCTTCGCACCGCCGCGGATTCCGGTGGTCTCGAACGTGACCGGCGAGCCGGCATCGGCCGAGGAGTTGTGCTCGCCGGACTACTGGGTGGCGCAGGTACGGCGCGCGGTCAGGTTCGCCGACGGCGTGGGGACGCTGCAAAGGCAAGGGGTCACCGCGTACCTCGAACTGGGACCCGACGGGGTGCTGACGGCGATGGCCGAGGACGTCGTCTCGGGCGAGGCCGCCGAGGCCGCCGGGCACCCGGGGCAGTCCGGGCCGCAAGTGGGCGCGGTCCTTGTCCCGGCGCTACGCAGGGACCGCGACGAGCAGACCGCGATCATGACGGCGGTGGCGAGGTTGCACGCGCACGGTGTCGCGGTGGACTGGCCGGCCGTGTTCAGGACCGCGTTCGCCGGTGCCCGCCGGGTGGACCTGCCGACGTACGCCTTCCAGCATCGATGGTTCTGGCCGAGTGGGCGGCGGGTCGGGGACGCCCGGGATCTCGGGCTTGCGGCGGCGGCGCACCCGCTGCTGGGGGCGGCGGTGGAACTGGCCGGGGCGGACGGCGTCGTGCTCACCGGTCGTCTCTCGCTGCGGTCGCACCCGTGGCTCGCGGACCACGCCGTTGGCGGGACGGTGGTCTTCCCCGGCGCGGGGTTGCTGGAACTCGCCATCCGGGCCGGGGACCAGGCCGGGTGCGACCGGGTGGAGGAGCTCACCATGGCCGCCCCGCTCGTGCTTGGCGAGCGGGACGCGATGGCCGTACAGGTGTCGGTAGGCGCGCCCGACGCGTCGGGCCACCGCGAGCTCGGCGTCTACGCGCGGCCCGCCGACGCCGCCGATGACGAGCCATGGGTGCGGCATGCGACCGGTGTTCTCTCCGACGGCGGCCGCGCGGCCGCGGGCCGGGGCCAGGCGTTCGACACCGAGGTGTGGCCGCCGCGGGGGGCGTCCGCCGTCGAGCTGGACGGTCTCTACGACCGGTTCGTCGAAGGCGGGTTCGCCTACGGGCCGGTGTTCCAGGGGCTGCGCGCGGTCTGGCGGCGCGACGATGAGGTGTTCGCGGAGATCGCCCTGCCGGAGCAGGTCGGCGACGCCGGCTCGTACGGCGTGCACCCGGCGCTGCTGGACGCCGCCTTGCACGCGGTGCCGTTCCTGGAGGCGGCCGAGCCTGAGGCGGGACGCCTGCCGTTCGCGTGGGGCGGGGTGCACCTGCACGCCGGCGGCGCGACGATACTGCGCGTGCGCGTGACCAGGACCGGCGCGGACGCGGTGTCGGTGACCGCGGTGGACATGGCGGGAGCGCCCGTGCTCACCGCCGAGTCGCTGGTGTCGCGTCCGGCATCGCCCGGCGGGCCGGTCGCCGGCGGTGACCGCCGAGCGCCACGGGACGCGCTGTTCCAGCTGGAGTGGACTCCTCTGCCCGAGGAGCCGGTCTCCGTCGCAGAGCTGGACGTGGCGGTGCTGACCGGGGACCTCGCCGCACTGGACGGCCTGCTCGCCGCCCTGCCGGCAGGGGCACCGGACGCGCCGCGTGCCGTGGCCGTGGCCGCGGGCTCGTTCCTCACCGCGGACTCCGCCCGTTCCATGGATGTCGTCGCCGCGGTGCGCGAGTCCACCGCCCGCGTTCTGGGTCTCCTGCAGCGCTGGCTCGCGGAAGACCGGTTCGACGACACCCCCCTCATCGTGGTGACGCGCGGCGCGGTCACCGTCCCAGACCACGTCCCAGACCACGACCCGGACCACGACCGCCTGATCGACCTGCCGGGGGCCGCCGTGTGGGGCCTGGTCCGTGCCGCGCAGGCGGAGGATCCCGGCCGGTTCGTGCTCGTCGATCTCGATGTGCCGGGGGAGCCGTCCAGGGCGCTGCTGTCGGCGGTGTTGGCCTGTGGTGAGCCGCAGGTCGCGGTGCGCGACGGGGTGCTGAGCGTGGCACGCCTGGCGCCGGTGGCACCGGGCGAGGACACCGTACGGCGGTGGGACCCCGAGGGCACGGTGCTGATCACCGGTGGTACGGGCGGTCTCGGCGTCGAGGTGGCGCGGCATCTGGTGAGCGAGCACGGGGTACGGCATCTGCTGCTGGCAGGTCGCCGGGGGCCGGCGGCGCCGGGCGCCTCCGCGCTACGGGCCGAGCTGGCCGCCTGCGGTGCCGAGGTCACCATCGCCACGTGCGACGTGTCCGACCGGGACGCGCTCGCCGGCCTGCTGGCCGCCGTACCCGCCGAGCATCCGCTGACCGCAGTCGTCCACGCGGCGGGGGTGCTGGACGACGCGACGATTCCCTCCCTGCGGCCTGAGCGGCTGGACACCGTGCTGTTGCCCAAGGCGGGTGCCGCCTGGTACCTGCACGAGCTCACCCAGGGCATGGATCTCGCCGCGTTCGTGCTCTTCTCGTCGGTGGCCGGCCTGGCCGGCGGCGCGGGGCAGGGCAACTACGCCGCGGCCAACGCCTTCCTCGACGGTCTGGCCCACCACCGGCGGGCCGCCGGGTTGCCCGCGATGTCACTGGCCTGGGGGCCCTGGGCGCAGGACACCGGGATGACCGGTGGCATGACCGGCGGGCTTGACGACACCGATCGGCGGCGGATGGCGCGCGCGGGTATTCGCCCGCTGTCGGTGAAGCAGGGGCTTTGGCTGTTCGACGCGGCCGTCGCCGTGGACCGCCCGGTGCTGGCGCCGGTCCGGCTCGATCTGCCGGCGCTGCGGGCGCGTGAGGACGTTCCGCCGCTGCTGCGGGGCCTGGTGTCCGCCAGGCGCCGTACGGCCACGGGCGGGCGGCAACAGGAACCGGACACCCTGATGCGCGGTCTGACCGCTCTCGGCGCCGCCGAGCGTGCCGAGGTGCTCCTGGATCTCGTGCGCGCCCAGGTGGCGGGCGTGCTCGGGCATGCCCGAGCCGACTCCGTCGAACCGGACCGCGCCCTCAAGGAGCTGGGCTTCGACTCGCTGACCGCCGTCGAGCTGCGCAACCGGTTGAACGGCGCCACCGGGCTGCGCCTGCCGGTCACCCTGGTGTTCGACCACCCCACGCCGCTCGCTCTCGCGGACCACCTGCTTGACCGGCTCGGCCTGACCGAGCCGACGGGGTCCGCGGCGCTCCTGGCCGAGCTCGCGAAACTGGAGAAGGCCTTCGGCGAGATGACCGTCGACATCGATGTGCACAAGCAGGTCGCGGCGCGGCTGGACGTTCTGAAGACCAAATGGGCGGCGCTGTCGCACGATTCCGGCGACACGGAGTTCGACCTCGATTCGGCCACGGACAGCGAGATGTTCGAGATGCTCGACAACGAGCTCGGCCTGTCGTGAATTCATCACCATTCCGGATCATGCAGGAGCTGACCACATCATGAAGGCGCGAAATCTGCTCGCGGTAAGCGACCTGCATGTCGCCTACGCCGAGAATCGACGCTTCGTCGAAGGGTTCCGGCCCGGGTCCGAGGAGGACTGGCTGATCGTCGCGGGTGACGTCGGCGAGCGTGCCGAGGACATCGAATGGGCGCTCACCCTGCTGGCACGCCGCTTCGCCCAGGTCATCTGGGCGCCGGGCAACCATGAACTGTGGACGCCGCAGGACGACCCGATTCAGCTTCGTGGTGACAGCCGGTACCGGTACCTCGTGGACATGTGCCGTCGCCTCGGAGTTCGCACGCCGGAGGACCCTTACCTGACATGGGACGGGCCCGGGGGGCCGGTTACCATCGCGCCCCTCTTCCTGCTGTACGACTATTCGTTCCACGCCCCTGGAACGGCCACGAAGGCGCAGTCGCTGGCACTGGCGTACGAGAACGGTGTGGTGTGCACGGACGAGATGCTGCTGCATCCCGATCCGTATCCGAGCCGCGAGGAATGGTGCTGGGCCAGGCTGGAATTCACCGAGCGCCGGCTCGCCGCGTGCGATCCCGACCACCCGGTCATCCTCGTCAATCACTATCCACTGGTACGTGAGCCCACCCGCGTCCTGCGCTATCCGGAGTTCGCCCAGTGGTGCGGCACCCAGCGGACCGCCGACTGGCACCTCAAGTACCGGGCGGCCGTGGTCGTGTACGGCCACCTGCACATACCACGCACGACGTGGCACGACGGAGTTCGCTTCGAGGAGGTTTCGTTGGGATACCCGCGGGAGTGGCGCCGACGGGGTGGGACCCCCCGTCCGGCGCGGTCGATCATTCTGGCCCCCGAACTCACGTCATGATCGAGGACCTGCTGCCCGGCGAGATCATGTCGTCGGAGGCGTTCGACGACTCGCAGCCATGCGCCCTGTTCCTCGCCGAGGAGGCAGTGATCAGCGGGGCGGTGGAGAAGCGCCGCCGTGAGTTCACCACGGCGCGCTGGTGCGCCCGCGACGCCCTGAGGCGCCTGGGTTACCCGCTGGTGCCCGTGGTGCCGGGCGCGAAGGGCGCGCCGGTCTGGCCCCCCGGTGTCGTCGGCAGCATCACCCACTGCGCCGGATACCGGGCCGCCGCCGTCGCCCGGTCCGATGACATCACGACCCTTGGGATCGACGCCGAGCCGAACAAGCCGCTGCCCCCCGGCATCCTGGAGACCATCGCGGTCGACGACGAGTCGCGCTGGGTGACGGATTTCTTGCGGCGCGACCCGTCGGCGAGGTGGGACCGGCTGCTGTTCAGCGCCAAGGAGTCCGTTTACAAGGCGTGGTTCCCGCTGGCCCCGCGGCGGGAACCACGCCTCGACTTCACCGAGGCGTCGATCACCTTCGATCCGGTCGGGGGCGGTTTCCTGGCCCGGCTGCTGGTCGAGGGGCCGAGACTGCACGACGGCAGCGAGCTGAGGGAGTTCTCCGGCCGCTGGCTGGTACGCGGGGGTCTGGTGATCACGGCCATCGCGGTCGTGGCCACCGCCCCGGACGCTTCGGACGACCGGGATCCTCCCTTGCTCGGTGAGGCCGAGCAAGGGAGGATCCGCCTCTGACCGGCGAGGTCGTCGGCGGAGTCCGCAACCGCGTGAGCTACACCACGGCGCCCTCTCCTCTGGAGGGGGTGTTCCAGAGCCGCGCGAGGAACAGAGTGAGCGTGCCCGCGACGGAGTGGTCGGGCTCACTCGGATGGTCGAGCGCCCATGTGTCGAGGGCGTCGAAGACGCCGATCGTCGCCACGGTGATCAATTCGACGTTTGGCAGCGGATCGATCAGGCCGATGTGCAGGCCGTTCGCGACGAGTCGGTGAATCCAGGATCGGCTTTCGCGGTCGAGGCGGGGGCGCTCGGCAAGTACCGCCCGGTCGTCCGGGTGTTCGCGCAGATGTGCCACCAGCCGGGTCGTGCCCGCCACGACCTGCTTCCACAGTTCATCCTCGGTCGCCACGTCGGCCCAGGGGCCGAGCGCGGTGAGCGTTCGGCCGCCCGCGTCGGCGAGCACAGCGCCGAAGAGGTCATCTTTGCCGTCGAAGTAGTGGTAGGCGGAGGTCTTGGAGATGCCGGCCTCGGCGATGATCTGGTTGAAGGACGCCGCATCCTTGCCGTCGCGCGCGAAGTGGGTGCGGGCGACGGCAAGGATGGCGGCTCGCGTGTCAGCCGGCAGTCGGTCGAAGCGGGGAAGTGGCATGGGTTCCCTAAGGGCTGTACGTGAGCGGGGAGGCCGGCTGCCGGATGGCAAGCCTGCGGTTGACGCGGTCCGTCATGATCCAGTGTGCGGCCCACAGCGGGAGGGCGATCGCTCCGCCGATGTACCCGGCCATTCCGGGGAAGAGCGACAGGATCTGGAAACCGCACCATCCGTATCCGAGCGCCGCCCACCACCGGATGAATCCGCCCGGCATACGCGCGTCAGCGGCCATTGAGGCGGAGACGGTCCGCACGATGAAGAAGTCTTCAGTGAAGTTGTAGGGGATCGCGAACATCCACCAGACCGATGCGGGCGGTGCGGTCCTGGCATCGGGTCGCACGAGCGTCATCGTCCGCTGAAGGGCACGGCAGTACAGCGCGACGAGCCCGAAGAAAACGGCGACGGCGATCAGCCCGCCGGGCATGCCCAGCGCCCCGATCTCACCGAGGATCCCGAGCCCCCACTCCGGGGCCCAGAGCGGATAGCCAAGGATGATCGCGACAAGGATGGTGCCCACGGTTTTGACGACAGCTCGCATGCCTGGAGTGTACTGGTGGTGCACACCGATAGTTCACAAGTGGGTGGGTGCCAGCCCAAGGTGCACTGCCGCGTGTTCGGCACCGGCGAGGCGTCGTCTTGAAGGAGGCGCTCGCGGCGCTCCAGTGCCGCTCCTCGCACCGCCGGCGACCGTTCAGAACATGGCGTCCACCCCGGTGAGGTCACGGCCGATGATGAGCTTCTGCACCTGGCTGGTGCCCTCGTAGAGGGTGAGCACCCGTGCGTCCCGCAGGTACTTTCCGACCGGGTACTCGTCGATGAACCCGTAACCGCCGAACACCTGCAAGCAGTTGTTGCTCACCCGCACCGCCGTCTCGCTCGCGTGGTACTTGGCCACGGAGGCGTCCACGGCGTAGTCCTTCGGGCCGACTCCGGCGTCGACCATGCGAGCGACCTGGTGGGTCAGCAGCCGGGATGCCATGACATCGACGGCGGAGTCCGCGAGCAACTCCTGTACGAGCTGGAAGGAGGCGATCGGCTTGCCGAACTGGGTCCGCTCTGTCGAGTAGCGCACGGCCGCGTCGAGCGACGCCTGGGCGACGCCCACCGCGCCCGCCGCCACTGAGATCCGGCCCCGCGACAGCGTTCCGAGCGCGATGCCCAGCCCTTTGCCGACCTGCCCCAGCCGGGCCGAGTCCGGGACGCGCACCGCGTCGTAGCCGAGTTCGGCGGTCGCCTGGCCGCGCAGGCCGAGTTTGCCGTGGATCTCCGAGGCGGTGAAGCCCGGCGAGTCGGTGGGCACCAGGAAGGCGGTGATGCCCATCTCGCCGGTCCTGGCGAAGGTGAGCGCGACCTTCGCCCAGGTTCCGTTGGTGATGAACATCTTGCCGCCGCTGATCACCCAGTCGTCACCGTCCCGCACGGCACGGGTGGACAGGGAGGCCGCGTCGGAGCCGGTGCCCGGTTCGGTCAGCGCGAAGCACCCCACCGCGTCGCCGCTGGTGAGCTGCGGCAACCACTCCTGTTTCTGCTCCTCGGACCCGTGGGCGGCGATGGTCTTGGCGACCAGCCCGAGCGAGACCGAGACGATCCCGCGGACCGAGGAGTCACCGCGTCCGAGCTCCTCGGTGACCAGGACGTAGGAGAGTACGTCGACGTCCACGCCGCCGTACTGCTCGGGGATCGTCAGGCCCAGGAAGCCCAGCTCGCCGAGCCTTTTCACGATCGCGGAGTCGACCCGCTCGGCCCGGTCCCATTCCTGGGAGCAGGGGACGATCTCGGTGTCGACGAACTCCGCGGCCATGGTCCTGATGTCGCGTTGAGTCTGGGTCAGACCGAAGTCCCGGCTGAACAATGTTCCTTCTCCTTGTGATGACCTGTGATGACCTGTGATGACCTGTGATGACGGTGAGGGCCGGTCAGACGCCGGCCACCCGGACCGGCCGGTGGGCGTCGCAGAGCCCGACGGTGTGGCCGGCCGTCGCAGCCCACTGGGCGATGCCGCGGCCCATGACTCCGGTGCCGACAACCCTGACGCGCACGGGGATCCTCGTTTCTCTCGACGTCTTTCCCGACGCGGTCGGCTACGGCCGTGACCGGCATGGCCCGGTCGGCGGCCGGACGCGGGTACGGGCACGGATGCCGCGGGCACGGGCCGCCGGCCGTCCTGTCCCGGATGCTGCTTCTCCGCGGTGCTCCTCGACGAGTGCGAGCGGTCGGTCACAGGGTGCCAGGGACATTGATTAGTGTCCAATACCAAATTAAGGTCAGACTCAGACGTCATATTAATTAATCGGGCCGGCCGGCCCCGGAAACGGACACGGTCATGGAACTGCGTCACCTGACGGCATTCGTCGCCGTGGCCGAGGAACTGCACTTCGGTCACGCCGCCAGGCGGCTGCAGATGGCTCAGCCACCACTCAGCCAGCGGATCCGCCAGCTGGAAAAAGAGCTGGGCGTCCAGCTGTTCGAGCGCAACACCCGCTCGGTGCGGCTCACCAGCGCCGGCCGGTCCTTCCTGGAGCCGGCACGGATGGTGCTGGAGAGCGTCGACGCCGCCAGGCGGGCGGCCAGGGCGGCCGGCCGGGGGGAGTACGGGCGAGTCACCGTCGGCTTCGCCGGAGCCTCCAGTCACGAGACCCTCCCCCTGCTGACCAGCGCGGTCCGGGTGTCTCATCCGGGCATCGAGCTGGTCCTGACGGGCCAGACCTACGCCAACGCCGCCCTGGCCCGGGTCGCGGACGGCTCGCTGGATCTGGGCTTCGTCCGTCTGCCGGCCGCCCAGCCGGCCACCCCGCCGGGTGTCGCCACGCGCGTGATCGACGAGGAGGAGCTCGTCTGCGCGGTGCCCTCGGACCACCGGCTGGCGCGGCACGGTCACATCCCGGTCTCCGCCCTGGCCGGGGAACCGTTCGTCAGCTTCCCAGCCGACACGGGATCCTCCCTGCGCGACGCCACCTTCCTCACCTGCGCGGCCGCCGGGTTCACCCCGCGGATCGTCCAGGAGGCCCCGGACTCCCACACGGTTCTCGCCCTGGTCGCCGCAGGGGTGGGGGTGACCCTCACCCTCACCTCCTGTCGGCACATCCAGCAGACGGGCCTGGTGTACCGCCCGCTGGCCGGCCCGCCGATCCGCCTCCGGGCGGCACTGGCCTGGCGCACGGACAACCCGTCCGCGGCTCTGCGAACCGTGCTCGCCATGGCCGAGAAGGCGTTGCCCACGCCGGAGCATCTCGCCGCCGACCGATAGTGATTCCGGCTGGATGTGCGGCAGCGTGTGCGGCGGGGAGGCCGGGCCGAGGCTACGGGCGGGGGGCGCCTGCTCCGGTGAGGTAGGCGACGATCATGTCGCCGACCATCTGGCGGTGCCGGGCCCGGTGCTCGGGCGCGGCCAGGTCACGGTCGAACAGGACGCCGAAGGTGTACTGGTTGGCGATGCGGAAGACACAGAACGCGCTGATCATCATATGCACGTCGACGGCGTCGGCCTCGGCGACGAAGTCACCGGAGGCCCGGCCCGCAGCCAGGATGCGCGAGATCAGGTCGATCACCGGGACACCGAGGTTCACCAAGGACTCCGAACGCCGGAGGTATTCGGCCTGATGGACGTTCTCGATGCTGACGAGCTTGATGAAGTCCTGATGGGCGTCATGGTGGTCGAAGGTCAGCTCGGCCAGTGTGCGGATCGCCGTGACCGGCGCGAGATGTTCCACGTCGATCGCCGCCTCGGCCGCCCGGACCTCGGTGTAGACCTTCTCCAGGACGGCGATGTACAACTGCTCCTTACTGCCGAAGTAGTAGTAGATCATGCGCTTGGAGGTGCGCATGAGGGCGGCGATCTCGTCTATCCGGGCGCCGGTGTATCCCCTGCGGGTGAACTCGCGCTGCGCGACCTCCAGGATCTCCGCCCGGGTGCGTTCGGCGTCACGCTGTCGTTCTCGGGACGCCGATGTGACGGGCTGCGAGGACATACGGCTCCACGGGCAGGGCAGATCAGACCGTCCACATCCTAGTCGTCGGCGTCACCCCGCAGTTCGGCGACCGTGCTTCGGCCCGGTACGGTCCTTCGGCCGGTGGAAAGACGGGGCCGGGCGTGCTGGGCGGCGAGCCGGACCGGGGCGTTCACCGCGCCGTACCCCTGGTAGCGGCCGATCCGCTGCACGATCTCGAAGAAGACGCGGCCGACGGTGACGGTGTAGAGGTGCAGGAACTCGCCGTGCTCGTCGCGGTCGTAGAGAAGGCCCAGCTCGCGCAGCGTGCGGTGTCGCTCGCTCCCCAGGTCGTGGCGGGCTTCGAGGTCGTCGTAGTAGTTGTCCGGGATGGGCAGCAGCACGTTCTGGAGCGCGCGCAGCCGGCGGGCGGTGGCGATGATGTCCTCACTGGCCAGTGCGACGTGTTGGGCGGGAATGTCCGGGGAGCCGGGGTGCGCGCGGATATTGAGGACCATGCGCACGGCGCCGTCCTCGCTGGACATCGCGCGGCTGCGGAGCAGCCCGTACAGGTCGGGCAGTTCGAGACTCCGGTGGGGCCTCAGGCCGAGGACGCTGCGATAGAACAGCGCGGCCTCGTCGAAGTGGTGCCACGGCTGGGTGAGCGCCACGTGGTCGACGTGGGTGATGCCGGCGGACTCCGCCGTTCCCGCAGTTCCGGAGGGGCCGGCCCGGAAGCCCGGATCGGCCTGTGCCGGGACCGCGGGCCCGTCCAGCACTCCGGTGAAGTCGTCGGTCCAGCTCGGATGGTCCGGCCGCCTGGTGCGGCAGAAGAACAGCGCGGTGCCGTCGGGCGCCGCGACGGCGTTCAGCGGCACATCCCGTGGTGCGCGCCGGCGGGGGAGCACCGGTGACAGCAGTGCCTCGGCGCGTGCCACCGAGCCGGCGGGATCGGGGCTCTCCAGCCCGATGGCGGCCAGGGCCGGGCCGTCGTCGGCGCCGCGGGCGCCGGCGTTCAACAGGATTCTGGCCTGTCCCTGCTGCCATAGTTCGACCGGTTTGCCGGCGTGTACGCCGACACGAGCGAACCCCAGAGCGGTGAGCAGGCCGCTGAGCCCGGCGGTCTGCGGGGTCGCCAGTTCGGCGAAGGCGATTCCGGTCGGGAAGACCGGGGGCGGTGGCACGTTGAGCGCGGCCGCCGGGGGTTCCGCGCCGAGGCACCGGGCGGTCGCCTCCTCCAGCGAGATCAGTGACCGCATGGCGTCCACGGCGGTGCGGCCGGTGTCGGCCTGCCGGAAGACGTCGTTGAACACCTCCAGCGACAGCGGGCCGGAGTACCCGGCCCGGAGCACGTGGGACAGCAGCCCGGACAGGTCGAAATCGCCCTGCCCGGGGAAGCAGCGGTAGTGGCGGCTCCACTGCAGGACGTCCATCGCCAGGATCGGGGCGTCGGCGAGCTGCAGAAAGAAGATCTTGTCTGCGGTGATCTCCTCGATACCGCGCGGGTCGGCGCCTTTCGACAGCATGTGAAAACTGTCGAGGCACACTCCCAGGTGGGGATGGTCGGCCATCCGGACGATCCGCCACGCATGCCGGTAATCGTCGACATGGCGGCCCCACGCGAGCGCTTCGTAGGCGATCCGGATCCCACGCTCCGCGGCGCGTTCGGCGAGGAGGTGCAGGTGCTCGGCGGCGAGGGCGTCGTCGTCGACGGCGTCGGGGGAGAGGCTGGAGCACACGAGCAGCCGGTCCGCGCCGAGGCGTTCCATCACTTCGAATTTGCGCTCGGCGCGGCGCAGGTTGCGATCCAGGATCTCGGCGGGGACCGCCTCGAAGTCGCGGAACGGCTGGTAGAGATCGATGGCGAGACCCAGGTCGGTGGCCCGTTCACGGATCTGCTCCGGTGACAGGGGACTGGCGAGCAGGTCGCTCTCGAAGATCTCCACACCGTCGAAGCCCGCGGCGGCGACGGCGGCGAGTTTGTCGCTCAGCGAGCCGCTCACGGACACGGTGGCGATGGACTTGCGCATGTCGTTCTCCCGGAGGTCAGACGGCGACGAGGTCGGCCAGATGGGCGAGCATCCGTTCGGTGTCGGGCTCGACGCCGGTGAAGAGGCGTAAGGAGTGCGCGGCCTGGAAGACCACCATGCCCCCGCCGTCGAGAGTGCGGCAGCCGAGCCGGCGCGCCCGGCGCAGCAGCTCTGTCTCCAGCGGGCGATAGACCACGTCGGCGACCCACAGGCCGGGGTGGAGCAGCTCGGCGGGTACCGGTGTTCCGGGGTACGCGGCCATCCCGGTAGGCGTCGCGTTGACCAGACCGTCCACGCCGCCGAGCAGCCCGGCCAGCTCACCGAGGGGTACGGCGCGGGCACGTCCACTGCCGAAGCGGCGCTCCAGTTCGGTGGCCAGCGACTCCGCCCGCGCCGGTAGCGCGTCGGCGAGGACGATCTGCTCGGCGCCGAGCGTCAGCAGCGCGTGTCCGACCGCCGCCCCTGCGCCGCCCGCGCCGAGTTGCACGATCCGGCGGGTGGCCGCGTCCGGCAGGCCCCGGGTGAACGACCGGGCGAATCCGGTCCAGTCGGTGTTGTGCCCGATGGCACGCTCCCCGTCGAAGGTCACGGTGTTGACGGCACCGAGCGTCGCGGCGTCCGGTGACAGTTCGTCGAGGTGTTCGATGACCGTCTGCTTGCACGGATGGGTGATGTTGAGCCCGGTGTAGCCGAGTCGCCGGGCCGTCCGTACCAGGCCACCGGCCGCGGCGGCGTCCAGTCCCAGCGGGGTGATGTCGATGATCCGGTAGAGGTAGCGGAGGCCGTGGTGATCGGCCTCCCGCTCGTGCAGGGCGGGGCTGAGGGAGGGGCCGACGCCTGAGCCGATCAGCCCGATCAGATGTGAGGTCATCCTGGTGTTCTCTCCAGTGGCCGGGACAGATAGGCGGGAGGACATGGCCGCCAGGGCGTCGCGCGACGCCGTCGACGTGTGGCCGTGACCGGCGGCGTTGACCGCGACGCCGCCGGTGTGCTCTCGGGTACGGCCTTGATCAGCACCGATCCGTCAGGCAGGCGCTTCCGTCGGCGCGACCTTGACCGGCTTCATGCCGAGTTGCGCGGTGGGGATGCGGTACGTCTCCCGCGCGGTCGCCGCGGCGATCACCGGAATGGCGCACAGGACGGCGGCGAGTACCGCGACCCCCTGCCAGTTGGTGCCGTCCGAGCCGGCGATCGTGGCCGCGAAAGTGGCGGAGAAACCGGCGATCGCGTAGCCGATCTGGGTTCCGATCGCCACGCCCGACAGGCGGACGCGGGTGCTGAACATCTCGCTGTAGAACGCCGGCTGGAGACCGTTGGCCGCGCTGCCGACGACCCCGAGCAGCAGGATGCCGACGATGAAGATGAGCACGTAGCCGCCCAGGGAGATCGCCCACAGGTAGGCGACCATCAACACGGCGCAGCCGGCCGTGCCGAAGATGAACACCGGCCGGCGCCCGATCCGGTCCGACAGCACGGCCCACGACGGAATGGCCACCAAGGCGACGACGTTGGCCAGGACGCTGACCCACAGCAGGGCGGACCTGTCCAGCTTGACGGTGTTGACGGCGAAGGACAGGGCCCAGACACCGGCGATGGTGCTCACCGTGGCGAACAGGGCCGCCGCGGTCACGCGCAGTACGTCGGCCCGGTGCTCGCGGAAGAGCACGGACAGCGGGAACCTGGCCACGGCGCCCTCCGCGGTCACCCGCTCGAACTCGGGTGTCTCCTCCATCCGGCGCCGGATGACGTATCCGACCAGCACGACGACGACGCTCAACCAGAACGGGATCCGCCAGCCCCAGGAGAACAACTGCTCGTCCGGAAGGGCGGCGATCGGAATGAACGCCAGCGTCGCGAAGATCGAACCGGCCTGGGTGCCGTTGAGGGTGAAGCTGGTGTAGAACGCCCGGCGGTGGTCCGGCGAGTGCTCAAGGGTCATGGAGCTGGCGCTGGCCTGCTCCCCGGCCGCCGACAGGCCCTGCAGCAGGCGCAACGTCACCAGGAGCGCGGGCGCCGCGATGCCGATCTGCTCGTAGGTGGGCAGGCAGCCGATGAGGAAGGTCGACACGCCCATCAGGACCAGGGTGACGGACAGGATCTTCTTGCGGCCGAGCCGATCGCCGTAGTGCCCGAGAACGAAGGCGCCGACGGGACGGGCCGCGTAACCGACTCCGAACGTCGCCAGCGACAGCAGCGTCCCGCTCGCGGCGTCGGAGGTGGGGAAGAAGACCTTGCCGAAGATCAGTGCCGCGGCGGTGCCGTAGATGAAGAAGTCGTAGTACTCCAGGGCGCTTCCGATCCAAGCGGCGAGCGCCGCCTTGCGGGGCCGCCCCGGCAGGACGGGCGTTCCCGCGGCGGGGGACGGGGGGGTTTCGGTCACGTCGTGCTCCTTCGCGAATGCCCCGATGCGAGCAACGAGGCGATCGGCGTTTTGGGGGGTGGGTCGCCTCGTCGGCCGCGGGATTCTGCGTTCGCTGGTCAGCGTCCCCCCGCGGGGTGGCGCTGGGTGGTGCCCGCCGAGATGACGACCGGGTTACGAACTAGATAGTTAATTAATGCGGTGGTTACGTATGGTCAGGGTGACCCGGGTCACCTGTCAAGAGCCGCGGGGCCGCCGCCGGGGGCGCTGCTCCGGCGTGCTCTGCCGTTCGGACCGGGCTTTTACCGGCCGGCAGGGGTGTCCCCGAGAGAGGGCACCCCTGCTGCGCTCTGGTGGCCGATCTGCTGGGGAATTCTTCCGAAACTTTCACGCCCTTGATTGCGCACTTCCAGGTCAGGTCGACGCGATCTTCCTGGCTCTTGATGACTGAAATATTTCTGTGATGCTCAGAACATTTCAAGAAGAGGAGAGCAGATGAAACGACTCCTGGGCATCGTGGCGGCGTTGCTCGTCGCC
This sequence comes from Streptosporangium sp. NPDC006013, assembly GCF_040614275.1. NCBI lineage: Bacteria > Bacillati > Actinomycetota > Actinomycetes > Streptosporangiales > Streptosporangiaceae > Streptosporangium > Streptosporangium sp. NPDC006013. The sequence goes on along the minus strand of NZ_JBEXUE010000090.1, from coordinate 6,837 downwards.
GTCGGCCTGATGACGGCGCCGCCCGCCGGGGCCGCCTCGCTCGTCGAGGTGACAGGCTTCGGCACGAACCCGACCAACCTCCGCATGCACCTGTACGTCCCGAACAACGTCACCGCGCGTCCCGCGATCCTGGTGGCCGTGCACTACTGCACCGGGTCGGGTCCGGCGTTCCACTCCGGCACCGAGTTCGCGTCGCTGGCCGATCGGTACGGCTTCATCGTCATCTACCCGTCGGCCACCCGCAGCGGCTCCTGTTTCGACGTCTACTCGCCCGGAGCCCTCACCCGCAACGGCAACAGCGACCCCGTGGGCATCGTGTCGATGGTCAACTACGTGACGTCCCGCTACAACGCCGACACCGGCCGGGTGTTCGTCACGGGCGCCTCCTCCGGGGGCATGATGACCAACGTCCTGCTGGGTGACTACCCCGACGTGTTCAAGGGCGGGGCGGCGTTCATGGGCGTGCCGTTCGGCTGCTTCGCCACGACCGACGGCTCGACGTGGAACAGTGCCTGCGCCAACGGGCAGGTGACGAAGACGCCGCAGCAGTGGGGAGACCTGGTCCGCGGCGCCTATCCGGGCTATACGGGGGCGCGCCCGAGGATGCAGGTCTGGCACGGCACCGAGGACACGACGCTGCGCTACCCGAACTTCACCGAGGAGATCAAGCAGTGGACCAACGTCCACGGCCTCTCCCAGACCCCCACCTCCACCGACAAGCCCCAGCCGACCTGGACCCGCACCCGGTACGGCTCCGCCGTCGAGGCCATCAGCCTCCAGGGGGTGGGGCACAACCTGCCACTGGGCGGCCAGGCCGCGATGGTCATCTCGTTCTTCGGCCTGGACGGCACGACCCCGCCGGACCCGACCCCCACGCCGACCCCCACGCCTACTCCCACGCCGACCCCCACCCCCGGAACCGCGCCCTGCCGGGTCGCCTACACAACCAACGCGTGGAACACCGGCCTCACGGCCTCGGTGACCGTCACCAACACCGGCACCTCCGCGATCAACGGCTGGACCCTGGCCTTCACGCTTCCTTCGGGCCAGGCCGTCACCTCGGCGTGGAACGCCACGATCACGCCCGCGAGCGGCGCCGTGACCGCGAGGAACATGAGCTACAACGCGGCCATCCCGGCGGGTGGTTCGACCTCGTTCGGCTTCCAGGCCGGCCACACCGGCAACACCGGTGCACCGGCGTCGTTCACCCTCAACGGCACGAACTGCACCACCTGATACCCGGCGGACCGCGGACGTCGGGCTGACGGCACGGCCGCCCGGTGAACTACCTGGGTCAGCTGCCGTGGTACCCCCGCGACGTCCGCGCGCCGTGGGACATCGCCATTCCGGTCGATGTCCTGCTCCTGTCACGTCGACTGAGGCCGGTACGCCCCGGTGCCGTGAACGGACCTCAGGCCGTCCACGGCACCGGGGCGTCCCCCTCAGGCGAGAGCGCGCCTGAGGGCGTCGATCCGACCGGCCCAGATCCGCCGGGAGAGCTCCGCCTCGGGCGCGAACGTCTCCGAGGCGTGGTAGCTACCCGGATTGACGCGCAACTCGGTCGGGACGCCCGCCTGCATGAGCCGCTGCGCGAACGCGATGTCCTCGTCCCGGAACAGGTCGACGGTGCCGACGTCGATGAAGGCCGGGGGGAGACCGGACAGGTCCTCGGCGCGCGCCGGGGCCGCGTACCGGTCGGCCTCCTTGCCGCCGAGGTACCAGTTCCAGGCCTCGACGTTGCCCGCGCGGTCCCAGATCCCGATGTCGGTGATCTCGTGGCTTGACGGCGTCTCGTTCCGGTCGTCGACCATCGGGTAGATCGGCATCATGAACGAAAGGGCCGGGCCGCCGCGGTCCCGCGCCAGGAGCGCCGTGCCGATGGTCAGCCCGCCACCGGCGCTGGCGCCGTAGATCGCCAGGCGTTCCGGGGCGATGCCCAGCTCACCGGCGTTCTTCGCCGTCCACACCAGGCCCGCGTAGCAGTCCTCGACCGGGGCGGGATGGGGATGCTCCGGGGCGAGGCGGTACTCGACGGAGACCACGACGGCGCCGACCTGGTCACAGATCATCGTCGCGGCGGCGTCCTCGCCCGCGACGTTGCCGAGGATCATGCCGCCACCGTGGATGTAGTAGATGCCGGGCAGCGTGCCGGACGCGTTGACCGGCCGGTAGATCCGTACGGTGATGTCGGGCTCCCCGTCGGGGCCGGGGACGGTCCGATCCTCCTTGGTGACGTTGGGGTTCTCGGGCACTTCGAGGGCGCCCATCATGCCTTCGACGGCGGCTCGGCGCTGGACGATGTCGGGGATGGCGTTGAAGCCGCCGGGCAACATGCCGAGTAGCCCGTCCAGGGGAACGCGAGATTCGGGATCGATCAGGTCACGACGGGACATTGGCCCTCCAACGGGTCACGAATCTGGTGGACGTGAATGTAGAACGGTCGGGAGTCGGTGTCATCGCCCGGTGGACGGGCGGCGGGGGTTTTCCGGTGGCGAGGACCGTACGGCCGCTGTTCCCCGATCACGGCGCGACCACTTCGCCGCGCCGCTCCCGGCAGGTCAGCTGGAGAGGGCGAAGCCCTCGTAGCCCAGGGCGGCGATCTCGTCGCACTTCCTGCGGTACTCCCCGACACCGCCGGCATAGGGCATGAAGACCCTCGGCTTGCCCGGCACGTTGGCTCCCATGTACCAGGAGTTCGCCCTGGGGTAGAGGGTGGAGTCGGCGATGAGGTTGACGTGGTCCACCCAGGCGTCCTGGGCCTCCAAGGTGGGCTCGATCGTCCGCAGCCCCCGGTGGTCGAGATGCCCGATCGCATCGGCCACCCAGTCGACGTGCTGCTCGATGGAGACGACCATGTTCGAGAGCACCGACGGGCTGCCCGGCCCGGTGATCATGAACAGGTTCGGGAAGCCCGCGGAACCGATCCCGAGATACGTGCGGGGGCCCGCGCTCCACGCCGCCTTGAGTGAGGCACCGCCCCGGCCACGGATGTCGACGTTCGTCAGCGCCCCCGTCATCGCGTCGAACCCGGTCGCGTAGACGATCGCGTCGAACTCGTACTCCCTGTCGGAGGTGCGGATGCCCCTGTCGGTGACCTCCACGAGCGGTGTGCGCCGCAGATTGACCAGGTGCACGTTCTCGCGGTTGTAAGTCTCGTAGTATCCGGTGTCCAGGCAGGGGCGCTTGGTGCCCACGGGGTACTCCGGGCAGAGGTCCGCGGCGGTCCGCGGGTCCTCGACGATCTGGTGGATCTTGCCGTGGATGAACCGCTTCGCCGTGTCGTTGGCCTCCTGGTCGACGCTGAGATCGGCGTACGCGGTCAGGAGGTTGACCAGGCTGCCGCTCTCCCAGGCCCCCTCGAAGGTGGCGTCGCGCTCCTCGTCGGAGACCTCCAGGGCGGACTTCGTCGGGATCGGCGTGGGGACCCCGAATCCGGACTCCTTCTGGGCCTGGCGGAAGGCCCGGTAGTTCGCCTTCATGTCGGCGATCTCGTCCGGACGCAGCCTGCGGTTACGGGCCGGGAGGCTGTAGGCGGGGGTGCGCTGGAAGACGGTGAGGTCGGTGGCCTGCTCGGCGATGACCGGGATCGACTGCACGCCGGAGGACCCGGTGCCGATGATCCCGACTCGCATGCCGGTGAAGTCCACACCCTCGTGTGGCCAGTGCGCCGTGTGGTAGGTGGCGCCGCCGAAGCCGTCGAGGCCGGGGATCTCCGGCAGCTTCGAAGACGACAGGCAGCCGGTGGCCATGACGAGGAAGCGGGCGGTGACGGTTTCCCCGGCCTCGGTGCGCACCAGCCAGGTCCTGCCGGGCTCGTCGTAGGTGGCCGCCGCCACGCGTGTTTCGAAGAGGATGTCCCTGCGCAGGTCGAACCGGTCGGCGACGTGTCGCGCGTACCGGAGGATCTCCGGTTGGGTCGGGTAGCGCTCCTGCCACTCGTACTCCTGCTCAAGGTCAGAGGAGAACGAGTAGGAGTAGGCCAGGCTCTCCACGTCCACCCGGGCTCCGGGGTAGCGGTTCCAGTACCAGGTGCCGCCGACGTCGGTGCCGGTCTCGAACACGACCGCGGACAGGTTCATCTCGCGGAGCTTGTGCAGCAGGTACATGCCCGAGAAACCGGCGCCGACGACAACGACGTCGACAGAGGCGGGAACGGTGCGCGGGCCGGAGTCGGGTGCGGACATTCGTCCTCCTGAGGTGCGAGGGGTGTGACGAATCGGTGTGCGCGGCGCGGAGATCGCGACCTCACGACGCCATCCGGCCATGAGGGCGTGCGTCATCGCCTCAGGGCCATGCTCATCTGACCGGGGTGGTGGGGGACCCGCTCGCAACCGGGGCGTCACGGCGGACGGGTCGGTGGCGCGGGCCGGGACTCCGCGAGGGAGTGACGGGTGGCGGCGTCAGACGGATCGCCCGGCCAGGCTCCCGCCGATCGCCGGGATGACGTGGTCCAGGCCGGCGGTGCCGTCCGGCAGGGGGTCGACCATGGTGCGGAACTCGTGCGTGTGGCTGGGAGTCGCCGGTGATATGGGGATACGGCCGCGCCGGCGGGTCGTGGGGCGTAGACCTGTCCGGCGGTGCGGAGATCTCTGGTGGCCGGGCGTCAGCTCGTGCGGCGGTGTCCCGCCATCGGGCGCCCTCTGGCCCGGGAATGGTTGCCCTGTCGCGATCAGGGAGAGCATCACGTACGTACTATCTGGAAGTTACATCAATGTAAAATGCATTCTGTGAGGAGTCAACAGCTCTGAGGGGTTTGTGTGCTGACCTAAACCCATGGCTCCGGGGCGTGTGCCGCGCTGCCGCCGCGCCTCCTCGGCCGCTTCGGGCTCCGCTTGATCAGTCTCCGAGCGGGGATCGTAGGATGGCGGCGTCGGCTTCCTCCTGACCGAGAGCGTCCCCATGTCCTTTGCGGTACCGCTGACGCGGAAAGAAGCGGTCCTGCGCCGGTTGCGCGAGGAGATCATCACCGGCCTGCTGAAACCGGGCGCGTTGATCAAGGACGCGGAGATAGCGGCTCGGCTGGGCGTGAGCATCACCCCGGTACGCGAGGCGATCACCCAGCTCGCCGCCGAGGGGCTGATCGACATCTCGCCCAACCGGACGCGGCAGGTCACCCGGGTGACCCAGAAGAGCGCGCTCGAGCTGATCGACGTGATGATGGTGCTGGCCTGCGCCGGTTTCGAGTGGGGCATGGAGAACATCACCGACGAGCACGTCGCCGCTCTGCGCGTCAAGCTCGGCGAGTTCGCCGAGGGACTCCGGCAGGGCAACGTGACGGCCGCCGCCGCCGCGGGGGCGGACTTCAGCACGGTGGTCATCCTGGCGAGCGGCAACCGGGAACTGCAGACCCACGTCGACCTGGTGGTCACGCGTACCCTGCGGGTGCTGGCCCTCACCGCCGAGAGCGACGTGTGGAGCGTTTGGCTGAACGGCTACCGGCAGACCCTTGAGCTGATCGAGCGGGGCGATCGCGCCGGGGCCGTCGAGCGGTACCGGCAGATCTACCGCGACTACCGGCAGCGGGTGGAGACCTTGCTGTTCGACGAGGATCGCTGACACGTTTTTCTGGAGGCCCACATGAGTGTTACCCGCATCGCCTACCTCGTCTCCGGGGTCCGCACCCCCGTCGGCAGGTACGCCGGCGCGCTCGCCGAGGTGCGCCCCGACGACCTCGCGGCCCATGTCGTCCGCGAGCTGACCACCCGGTACGGCGGTGTCGCCTGGGAGGCGACCGACGAGGTCGTCCTCGGCTGCGCCAACCAGGCGGGGGAGGACAACCGCAACGTCGCCCGGATGGCCGCTCTGCTGGCCGGCCTGCCGGTGACCGTGCCCGGGGTGACGGTGAACCGGCTCTGCGGCTCCGGCCTCGACGCCGTGGCGTACGGAGCCCGCGCCATCGTCGCGGGCGACGCCGACCTCGTCATCGCGGGCGGCGTGGAGAGCATGAGCCGGGCACCGTTCGTGCAGCCGAAGGCGGCCACCGCCTTCGGCCGTACCGCGGAGATCCACGACACGACGATCGGCTGGCGCTTCGTCAACCCCGAGATGCAGCGGACGTACGGCACGGACGCCATGCCGCGCACCGCACAGAACGTCGCCGACGACCACGGCATCAGCCGCGAGGACCAGGACGCCTTCGCGCTGCGCTCCCAGGAGCGGGCGGCGAAGGCACAGGCGAGCGGCCGCCTGGAACGCGAGATCGTCCCCGTGCCGGTGCCCCGGCGCAAGGGCGACCCCACGCTCGTCACCGCCGACGAGCATCCCCGTGAGACCTCGCCGGAGCGGCTCGCCGCGCTGCGGCCTCTCTTCGAGGGGGGCTCCGTCACCGCCGGCAACTCCTCAGGGGTCAACGACGGCGCCGCGGCCCTGCTCCTGGCCTCGGAGGAGGCGGTGTCGCGCTACGGCCTCGAACCCCTGGCGCGGATCGTCTCGACGACGAGCGTCGGCGTCGAGCCGCGGGTCATGGGCATCGGCCCGGCACCCGCGGTGCGGCGGCTCACCGAGCGGACCGGCGTCGGCCTCGACCGGGTCGGGACCATCGAGCTCAACGAGGCCTTCGCCGCACAGTCCCTGGCGGTGCTGCGCCTGCTCGGGCTGCCCGATGACGCCGAGCACGTCAACCCGCACGGCGGCGCGATCGCGCTCGGCCACCCGCTCGGCATGAGCGGTGCCCGCCTGGCGCTGACCGCCGCGATGACCATGGCCGACGAGGGGCACGAGCACGCCATCGCCACGATGTGCATCGGCGTGGGACAGGGGATCGCGACCCTTCTCGCACGCCCGTGACGCGAGGTGGCCGCCGGATCGGGCGGCGCGGCCCCGTCCGGGGGTGCGGAC
>NZ_JBEXUE010000089.1:8160-26868 GCF_040614275.1 Streptosporangium sp. NPDC006013 | reverse complement strand
AACCCCGGATCGAAGTCGGGCGCGTCGAAGAGGAACCCGCCCTGGAAGTCCAGCTCGCCATGCGCCTGCCAGCCCCGATCCCGGGGCAGCGGGGACGGTCCCGCCCCCGCCGGGGAGGCACGGACGCGCCCGTGGCAGGCGACCGGCGCACGGCCTCCGGCGCCCGCGGGGAACCCCCGGTCGCAGGCGCCCGCCCAGGACCGCCGGCCGTGGGCATTCGCCGCCGTACCGGCGCGGACCTGGGCGCTCGCCGCCGAGGGAGACCTCGACGGCGCCCTGCGGTCCGCGCTCGGCGTCGCCGGAGACGGCCTGCTCGGAGACGATCTGTTCGCCCTGCACGACGTGGTGCGGCTCGGCTCCCCCGAGCTGGTCGCCGATCGGCTCGGGGAACTGGCCGACCGCACGGAGGGGGACCTCGCTCCCCTGCTGGCGCGGCACGCCCGCGCGCTGGCCCGGCGCGACGGGGACGCCCTGGACAAGGTGGCGCGGGGGCTCGCCGACCTCGGCCTGATGCTCCACGCCGCGGAGGCGTCCGCGCACGCCGCCCTCGTCCACTCCGACCGGCACGCCTCGCAGGCGTCCAGGAACCGGGCCTCGGCGCTGGCGGGCGCCTGCCAGGGGGCGCGCAGCTCCGCGCTGGTCAACCTCGCGCTGCCGAGGCTGACCGCCCGCCAGCGGCAGATCGTCAGCCTCGCCGCGGCGGGCCTGACCAACCGGCAGATCGCCGAGCAGCTCACGGTGTCGATCCGCACGGTCGCCAACCACCTGTACGACGCCTACGCGCGGCTCGGCAGCAGCGACCGTGCCGGCCTGGAAGGGCTCTTCACCGTCGGCCAGCGCGGCGGCCGGACGGACGGGCACCGATGAGAGGAGCCGGCGGGGCGGGTCAGGCCGCTCCGATCGCGGAGAAGGACCAGCCCGTCGCACGGTGGAGCGCGTCGCCGGGCATCGACGACCTGGCGTCGCGCAGGGCCTCGGCCATGCTCAGACCGCGCCGCAGCCCCTCGTGCAGGGCGAGCATCAGCGGCACCACGGCCTCGTCGTCGACCGGCACCGAACTCGCCACGATCCCGGACGTGCCCAGCGGCAGCAGCGCCGTGGCGAGGCCGAGCAGCTCGTTCGCGCCGACCGGCTGCAGCCTGCCGGAGTCGCAGCTGGACAGGACGATCCGGTACGGGGCGCTGCGGAGCCGTTCGAGGTCGTGCACCGTGAGCGGGCCGTCGTCCATCCCCAGGGAGGAGAACATCGGACTGTCGGAGCGGAAGGTGCCGTGCGCGGCGATGTGCGCGAGCCTGCTGCCGTCCAGCGCCGCGAGCACGGCCGAGGTGACCGCGGTGCCGTTCCCCAGCACCGTCGCCTCGCCGTACCCGGCGGCCAGGGGCGGGATCTCGGCACCACCCGTCGCCAGCCCCGGGCCTCTGACCAGCACGACCCGCTCCCGCGACGGCGACGGCTCGATCCGCCGGGCGCGGAGCCAGGCGCTCGCCGACGGCGACACGCTCAGCACCCGCGTCCCCAGCGCGGGCAGCAGCGCCCAGGGCACGCCGTGCAGCCTGCCCGGCGGTACGACGACCACCGGCCCTTCCCCGAGGTGGCGCACCGCGGGGCCGAGCAGTGACTCCTGGAGGCGGCGCCCGCCGGCTTCGAGGACGGGCAGCCTGGCCGCGGAGCCCCCGTACGCGATCCTGCTGAGACCCGCGCGGGCGTGGTCGGCGTCGATCGCCGCGTCGGCCAGCCGTCCCGCGGCGAACCTGCGTACCCGGCCCCGGCCGCAGAGCAGGACGTGCAGGTCGCCGTCGACGGCGACGATCTCGATCAGCCACCCGTCACCGAGCTCGTCGAGCAGCAGGTCCACGTCGAAGCGGTGCCCGTCGGTGCCGCCCTCGCCGCGCATCCGGAGCGTCCGGTCGCGGATCCCCTTCTCCAGCCGCCGCTGCTCGCGCTCCAGCGCGGGGGCCGGGCCGCCCTTCTGCCGCGCCGCCTCGATCCGGCTACTGATCTCGCGGAAGGCCGTCACGTCGCGCAGCAGCTCGGGATCGTCCGGCGGCCGGGTGGGCGGGACCGCCAGCACCGTGGCGCGCCAGCGCTCGCTCCAGCCGAGGAACCGGCGGGGGCTCCCTCCGGCGAGGGTCGCCCGCTGCGCGAGCAGGGCCAGCTCCGCCCCCTGCGCGGTGGCCCGCGCCCGCAACTCCGAGGCGCCCAGCGTCATCCTGTACTCGTCCAGCAGGTCGAGCCCCCGCCGGCAGGCGTCCAGCACGCCGCGGGTCCGCCCCGCCGCCGCCGCCCGCAGTGCCTGCGCCACCCAGCCGTCCACCCGGGCGAAGGCGGGACCGCGCGATCTGCCTCTGGCCGCGGCGGCCAGGTGCCGTTCGGCCTCGGCGTCGGCACCGAGGGCGAGGGCGGTGCGACCGGCCAGCAACGACGCCTGGACCGCCTCGGGGGCGCGCAGCTCCGCCAGCCGCAGGGCGACCGCGGCGGCGTCGCGTACCGAACGGCCGGAGATCTCGCCGGCCGCGAACCTGGCCTGGACCAGCACCAGCCGGGCGTGGGCCTGCCACCAGTCGCGGCGCTGACTGGAGAAGAGCCGGACGGCCGTGCCCGCGCGGGCGATCGCCGCGTGCGGCTCGCCCACCGCGATCGCGGCCCGCGCGGCGATCAGGAGGAGTTCGGCGCCGCGGGTCGTCTGCCCTCCGGTACGGTTCAGCAGCTCCGTGGCGGCGTCGGCCTCCTCCAGCGCCTCGCGCGCCAGCCCGGCCGCCAGGAGCACCCCGCACCGCCGGATGTGCAGCACGAACATGGGCGTGCCGAGTGCCTTGTAACGGCTCGCGGCCTCGTCGAAGTGGTGTAGCGCCGCGGGGAGGTCGCCGGACCTGAACGCCGCCAGCCCTCTGCTCTCCACCGCGTCGGCCTTGTCGTGCTCCTGGTCGGTGGTGTCCCACAGCCGCTCGGCGGCGACGAAGTCGGCCTCGGCCCGCTCCACGGACCCCATGGCCAGGTGGACCGTGGCCCTGAGGGTGAGCGCGCGGGCGGTCCAGATCGTGTCCTGTGCCCGGCGCAGGGCGGGGATGGCCCGGCGCAGGTCGTCGAGCGCCTCACGGTGCCCGCCGAGGACCCACCAGGTGTAGCCGCGCCGGAACAGCGCGCGGGCGCCGGTGAGCCCGCCGCCCCTCTCGACCGCCGCCTCCAGCGCCGTCATCCCCTGCCTGGTACGGCCCGCGTGGACGAGGGCGGCCCCCAGGGTCGACAGCACGTCCGTCTCGCGGTCCGCGGAGCCGGACCTGGCCGCCAGGACGCGGGCCTGCCGCAGATGACCGATCGCCGTCGTGAGATCGCCGAAGTCGCGCTGCCAGATGCCGATCACCTGGTGGGCGACGGAGGCGTCATGAAAGGAGGGGGCGCCCGCCAGCACGGCCCGCGCTCCGGCCAGCGCGTCGGCGGGACGGGCGAACACCAGGGGCAACAGGTCGAGAGCATCTCCCACGGAAGGCGGGACCCGCGGGCTTCCCCCGGTCACGGATCGATGTTAGACGTGATGTGTTCGGAGCGTCCATGCCGCTGTGCTCGTACGCAGGGGTGTATCAACCGGGCGCCCCGTGGCTCCTAACCCATGGCGACGTGAGGAATCTCCGAGACAGGACGGTGAACATGGCACCAGACAGGTTCCAGGAACAGTTCGACCAGATCCAGGCCGCCATGGGAGAGGAGGTCGTGCTCGCGGCGGGCCCGGACGACTCGCCCAGGTTCCTCTATGAGAAGGGCTGCGTCCTCGCCAGGCGGGACGAGGCCCCCGAGGTCACCCAGGCGATCCGGAGGGCGTTCCGCCGGGATCGCGGCAGTGACCGTGGCGTGGAGTTGCAGGAGGAGGACGGCCCGAGCGGCGTGTCCAGGATCCGGGTCGGGCCGCTGAACCGTGCGGAGCGCTGGAGCGACCGGGACGTGTCGGACGCGCTGCGGGCCGTCGACGAGCTGGAGCGTGCCAACGGCCGCCGGATGGTGTCCAGGAACCACATCGTGTCCATCGCGGTGAACTGCTGCCCCGGCGACGAGCCGGTACCCGTGGCCCGATGCGGGCCGCCCAACCCGGCGGTGGCCAAGCGGGTCGCCGGCGCGACGGCCGGCCCGGTGTCCGTCCTGGTGATCGACACGGGACTGGTGGAGAACTACCGGTCGCACCCGTGGATGAGCCTCGTCGAGGGCGAGGGCAAGGAGATCGAGCTGGACTCCGAGGGGATACTCAAGCAGTACGTCGGTCACGGCACCTTCATCGCCGGGCTGATCGGCGCCGTCGCGCCCAGCGCCGCCATCACGGTGAACGGGGCGCTCGTCAACGCGGGCGCCATCTCCGAGAAGTGCCTGGGTGACCTCCTGCTCAGGGAGATGCGGCCGTTGAACAGATGGCCGGACATCATCAACCTGTCCGCGGGGACCCTGAGCACGGACCACAGGACGCTCATGGGGCTCGAGGACTTCATGCGGGAGCTGGTGACCGACCACCCGGAGACACTGCTGGTGGCCGCGGCGGGGAACAACGGCAGCGACGAGCGGTTCCATCCCGCGGCCTACGCCGACGACCCCGACTACGCCGGTGCCGTCGTCTCGGTGGGCGCGCTGCGGAAGGACGGCCAGGACCGGGCCTGCTTCAGCGGTCACGGGCCGTGGGTGACGGCGTACGCTCCCGGGGAGCGCCTGGTGAGCGCCTTCACCGCGGTGGACGACACCCCGGTGCCCTATGACTACCAGCATTCGACCTACGACCACTGCCGGTACGGCTCCGCCTACGACTGCACCTGCCAGTTCCCCCCGCACCGGGGCGAGCTCAGCGAGAAGATGGCGGCGTCGCCGAAGGCGATCCGCGAACGCGTCGAGTTCGACGGGCTGGCGCAGTGGAGCGGCACCTCCTTCTCCGCGCCCCTGGTCGTCGGCATGATCGTCAATCACATGGTGCGGAACAACGTGACCGACTCCCGGCAGGCCGCCGCCGAGCTCCTGACCACCCCCCTGTCCGGCAGGGGAGTGCAGGGCCTGACCGCCCCCGCCCTCATCCCCTCGACCTGGACGCCGTCGAGCGTGCAAAGTGTCCCGGTCGTGCCCTGAAACCGGTGCGGCCGAATCGGCCCTCCGTCGTACGATGACAGTCCCGAAGGCAAGGGGACGTCACCGTGGATCGAGACTCGACCGGCATCCTCTTCCGCGCCGCGGTGGACGGGGAGACCGCGGCGTGGAAATCCCTGGTGGAGGGCCTCAGCCCGCTCGTGTGGTCCGTCGTGCGCGCCCACGGGCTGAGGGACGCGGACGCGCAGGAGGTCTACCAGACGACCTGGTTCCGGCTCGCGCAGAACCTCGCGCGGATCCGCGAGCCGGACAGGGTCGGGGCCTGGCTGGCCAGCACGGCGCGGAACGAGTGCGTCAAGGTGATCAGAACCGCCCGGCGGGTCTCGCCGAGCGACGACCCCGAGGTGTTCGACCGCGCCGCCGACGGTCGTACGCCCGAGCAGGCCGTGGTCGACGCCGAGGAGGCGTCGATGGAGCGGGAGCGGATGCGGGCCATGTGGCAGGCGTTCCAGGAACTGGGTGAGAACTGCCGGCGGCTGCTGCGCCTGCTCATGGCCTCGCCGCCGGTCAGCTACCAGGAGGTGTCGGCGACGCTCGGCATCGCCGTCGGGAGCATCGGGCCGATCAGGCAGCGCTGCCTGCGGCGGCTGCGTGTCCTCCTCGCGGAACGGGGCTTCCGATGAGCGACGACGCGCTTGAGGCGGAGCTGCGCCGCGCCGTCGAGTTGTTCGATCCCGTTCCCTCCGACCTCCTGCAGACCGCCGTCGAGGCCTACGCGCTCCGCGCGCTCGACGCCGAGCTGGCCGAGCTGGTCTTCGACTCCCTGAGCGGGCCCTCACGGGTGCGGGGTGACAGAGCGCCGCGGATGCTGACCTTCCAGGGTGCGGAGCTGACCGTCGACCTGGAGGTCACCGTGACCGCCGGCGGCGGGCGCGTGGTGGGCCAGCTGATGCCGCCGGGTCCCGCGGAGGTCGAGGTCCTCGGGCACCATCCGGTCACGCTGGCCACGGACGAGCTGGGCAGATTCGTCTACGACGACGTCCCCGCCGGGCCTTTCAGCCTCCGCTGCCACCTCGCGGGCGCGATCGTCGTCACCGAGTGGATCACCGTCTGACCGCGGCTTCGCGCGGACGTCTCCGGGTACGCGGTCACCGGTGCGCGGCCCGCGCCGGGTCGCCCCAGGTTTCGGTGCCCGGATGGGGGTAAGCGTTCTGTTGACAAGGGGGACCTATGAGTGACCACAGGAACGTGCCCGAGCTGATGGATGAGAACGACGTCGTGGACCTGCTGGTGCGCCAGCATGTGATGATCAGGGATCTGTTCGACGAGGTGGAGGACGCTCCCGCGGGGAACCGGCGGGCCGAGGCGTTCCAGCGCCTGGTGCGGATGCTGGCCGTGCACGAGACCGCCGAGGAGGAGGTCGTGCACCCCTACGCACGCCTCAAGATCGAGGGTGGGGACGAGGTGGTCGACGAGCGCCTCGCCGAGGAGCGGGAGGCCAAGCAGATGCTCTCCGACCTGGAGAGGCTGGGCACCGACCATCCCGACTTCTCCGGGCATCTGCAGGTCCTGCGGGCGGCGGTGCTGGCCCACGCCCACGCCGAGGAGCGCCACGAGTTTCCCCGGTTCCGCACCCAGACCAGCGAGGCCGAGCGCCGGGCCCTGGCCGCCGGGGTGAAGGCGGCCGAGGCGCTGGCGCCGACCCACCCGCATCCGGGCACCGAGTCGGCGGTCAGGAACCTGCTGCTCGGGACGCCGCTGGCGCTCGTGGACCGGACCCGCGACGTGATCCGCCAGGCCATGGGCGGGCGCGGAGACTGAGATACGGGCCTCCCCCCGCCGGTACCGCCTGGTTCGGTCATCACGCCATCGGTGGCCGGGGTCACGGCCGCGCCGCGCCCACCTCCCGCAGTGACGAGACGCCGCGCCGCCACCGGCTCATGACGTGCTCGGCGAAGAGCCGGTCCAGGGTCAGCGCGCAGGCCGCCCCGTACAGGACGTCACCGGCCCGCGAGGGGTGCTGCCGTGCGAACCCGCCGCACATGTCGTGCGCGGCGGTCTGCTCGGGTACGGCGTCGGCCCGCACCTGTTCGTCGTAGAAACGGCTCGCCGCCTCGCCCGCCCCCAGTCGCCGCAGACTCTCGGAGTAGCGACGGTTGGGAACCGAGGAGGTCATCTCGGCGGCCGCCAGGTGGCCGAGCAGCGCTCCGAGGTGGCGCCGGTGGAGCCCGAACAGCGACATCGTGTTGGAGACGGCCAGCGTGATCGCCGGGACTTGGTCGAGGTAGGCGCCGTAGGAGTCGTCCATGCCCAGCCGGCGCATGGTGGTACGGAAAAGCTCGGAGTGCATCCGCTCGACGCGCCCGCCGCCGTACTGGCCCGCCTGGATCTCCACCAGCGCCGCCTTGGGACGTCCGCTCAGCCGGGGGATCGCCCAGGTGCGCTGATCGGCCCCCTTCAGGTGGTGGATCGACCGGTGCGCGACGAACTCGCGGAACTGCGCGAGGTCGGCCTGCCGCTGGAGGAACCCCGGCAGGTCGGGGCCGTCGACGGCGGCGGCCACCAGATCGGTCAGGGCCTGGCTCATCTGCTCGGCCCGCTGGGTGGGCGGGCATGACACGGCCCGCGCCAGTCCCTCCTCGAACCGTGCCTCCAGGATCTCCCGCACCTCCAGCAGCGAGGGGTTCCACTCCCACCGCTCGTCCACGCCCTCGAAGCCCCGGTGGTGCAGCTCGTAGCAGACGAAGAGCGCCAGCTGCACGTCCTCGTCCGCGAGGACCGGGCCCGCGAAACGGGCGGGGAACGACAGCAGCGGGAGCGACAGGAGGCCGAAGCGGTGCGGTGGGTGTACCAGCCGTTCGAAGAGCAGGGCGCTGATCGGGCCCCGCGCGGCGGGCAGCGCCGGAGCCCTGCCCGGCACCGGCAGGTCCAGCGGGTCCGGGCGCTCGGCGAGCTTCGAGCGCTCCGGAGACTTCGCGGGCTTCAGGGATCTCGGGGCCTTCGGGGAGCCCGGGGGCTTCGTGGCACGTGACGGTCCGGGCCCGGGAGAGCCCAGCAGTTCGGGGAGGCGCGACAGTGCCGAGGACTCCGGGAGATCCGAAAGACGCGGCGGCCCGGGAGACCTCGGCGGCTCCGGAGACGCCGAGAGATCCGGGTCCGCCGGGAACCCGGAAGCCGTCAGGGGTCTGCACGTGCCCCCGGGTGAGTCGTTCACCGTGATGCCGCCGTCGTGAACGTCGGCGATGCGCCGCCCGTAGTGAGCGGACGCGTCAAACCCACGCGCCATGCGTCCCCCGTTCGATGCCCCCGATCGGTCCGATGCCCACACCGAAGCCCTCGAAACGCCCCCAAGATCGCTCCTTCCTCTCGATGACCTGCAGAAACCACGAAATACATGGATATTTCGCGGGCGCACTCGGGTGAGCGGACGAGTACCGGGACCGGAAACGGGCAGGCGACAGCACCGAGACAGCACGACGCCGGGGCCATCCAGCGGAAAACCCGATGCCCCGGCGCGGGGGGACGGCGAAACGCCGGTCTCCCCGTACGGGAAGGTACGGTCAGCTCATGTCCGAGCGCAGCATGCCGCACGACCTCGCCGCCTGGGCGTGCCCCCACGGGCAGGACGCTCGCCGGGGTTGCACGACCTGCTATGAGGAGTCGACCGACGGCGACCAGGCCCAGCCCTTCTGGGAGGTCGCCGCGTGGTTCACCACCTCACGGCCAATCCCGATAAGAACGCTCCAGGACGCGCACCACCACGGCCGCCATTTCGCCCTCGACCAGCCGTCCACGCCGCTGGTCTACCTCCTGACCGGCCGCGCCCGCGCGGGGGGCAGCGTGCAGGCGATCGCGGGCGTCGTCGGTTTCCTGCTGCACAACCGGCACGTGGTGGCCGACTTCACCGTGACCGAGACCCGCGCCACCCGCCGCTCGCCCGGCACCCCCGGCGCGCCCAACGCGACCCGCCAGACCGACAAGTGGCTCCAGGACCCGCGCCGCCCCGACGGGCGCCTGCGGTGAGGGGGCCCCTTCGCGGAGCCGGTGCGCCCGGCCGGGCGACGCCGTCGGCGCGCATGGGGTCGGTGCCCGCCCGAATGCCCACCCGGGGTGTGTGCCACCCCGCGGATGACAGATACGGCGAGAGTCCCTAAGCTCGACAACACCATTGTCGAAACAGCGAGGCGGGAGGCGATCGTGCCGGCCGACCCCCCGGGCTTCGAACTCCCGCTCAGGCTCTTCCTCGGCTTCCGGATGCTCATCGACGAGCTCCACGCGGAGCTCGCCCGCCAGGGACACCCCGACATGCGTCCGATGCATGGGTTCGTGCTGCAGGCGATCGGCCCCGAGGGCAGCACCGCCGTGGAACTCGGCCGACGGCTGGGCGTCTCCAAGCAGGCGGCGGGCAAGACCGTGGACACCCTGGAGCAGCTGGGCTACGTCGAGCGGCGCTCCGACCCCGACGACGCCCGCCGCAAGATCGTGCGGCTCACCGAGCGTGGCGTCGACAGCCTCGCCCGGTCCGCGCGCATCTTCGAGGACCTGCGCGCCGGCTGGGCGAGGACCCTCGGTGAGGACCGCCTGCGCGCCCTGGAGTCCGACCTGCGCGCCGTGACCACGGGGGACGTCTTCCGGCTCGACGTCCCCGGCTGGTTCGGCGGCTACTGACCGCTGATCGCCGGAACGGGTGCCGGCGTTCACGGAGCCGCCGCCCGGCGGCCTTTCGACCGATCCGCCGTCACCCCGGCCAGACGCGAAACGCGTCGCGAGTTACCTCACCAGACTCGCCACAATGTGAGGCATGCGAATCCTGATCATCGGCGGCACCCGGTTCGTCGGCCGGCACATCACCGCGGCCGCGATCGCGGCCGGGCACCAGATCTCCCTGCTGCACCGGGGTATGACGGGCCCCGGACTGTTCCCCGAGGCCGAGCACCTGCTCGCCGACCGCAATGCCGACCTGTCCGTGCTGCGCGACCGGCGGTGGGACGCGACGATCGACGTCAGCGCCTACCACCCGTCGCAGGTCACCTCGCTCGCCGGCGCGCTCTCCACCGGCCAGTACGCCTTCGTCTCCACCACCGCGGTCTACCGGGCGCCCGAGCGGTCGGGCTTCACCGAGGACTCCCCGCTGGCGGAGCTCGACGGGCCGATCCCCGAGACGGTGACCGGCGAGGTGTACGGGCCGATGAAGGTGCTGTGCGAGCGGGCCTCGGTGGACGCGTTCGGGACCTCGACCCTGGTCGTACGGCCCACGTACGTCATCGGCCCGCATGACCACACCGGCCGCTTCACCTACTGGGTCAACCGGATCGCGCGCGGCGGCGAGGTCCTCGCGCCCGGCGACCCCGGCGACCCCATCCAGGTGATCGACGCCCGCGACATGGCCTCCTGGATCGTCTCCATGGTCGAGGGGAGGCATCCGGGCACCTTCCACGCGGTCAGCCCTCCCCCGCCGTTCTCCTTCGGCGACCTGCTGGAGGCGATCGTGGCCGAGGTCGGGCCGCCGGGAACCACCCTGACCTGGGTCGGGCAGGACTTCCTGCTCGCCGAGGGGGAGAACGGCCTGTCGCTGCCCCTGTGGTCCGAGGGCGACCCGCAAAAGTCGATCAACGCCGCCGACCCCGCCGCCGCCCGCGCCGCGGGGCTCGACCCGCGCCCCCTGGGACGGTCGATCCGCGAGATCCGCGAGGCGGAGGCGGCCTTCGGCACGGCCGCCACCATCACCCCCGACCGGGAGGCCGAGCTGCTCTCCCGCTGGTCGGCCCGCGCCTGAGGCGTGTTTCGGGATCGGGGACGCGGCGGCGGGCGACCCACCGGCGGGTCCGGTGCGCTCTCCCACCGAGGCCGCTCCCCGAGGTCGCCTTCCAGGTCATGGATGGCTTTCGAGCCCTGCCACCCAGGACGGCTCCGGCACGGCTCGCGGGTGCCCTCGGCCGGGGTCAGCCCCGGAGCCGGGACGGCCGGAGCGGGTTGTGCCCGACCTCCAGCAGCGCCCGCCGCCGGTCGTCGTCGTCATCGCCGACCCTCCCCTCGGCCAGCGTGTCCTCGACGCGGTCGACGGCCTGCCGCATCGTCTCGATGTCGTCCGCGGTCAGGTCGTCCTTCCGCTTGCCGAGGACCCCGAGCACCTGGCGCCCAAGCGGCGGCATGACCGACTCGGGACTCCTGGCGACGCCCCCGTCCGCCGGGGCCGACGCCAGCAGGAAGGCTCGCAGCTCCTCCGACGTCATGTTCACGACCTCGTGGAACTCCTGCCACACCAGGTCGAGGATCAGATCCGATTGGTCGGTCACCGTGCTCTCCTCTCACGCCGGGCCCCTGCGGTCACGCCCCGGACAAGGACCGGCCGCCGGCGGATCGGATCTCCCCTGGCGGGGACGCGCGACGGCGGGCGCACGGCCGCCCTACCCCGGCTGCCACGCCGCTAACACGGGAACCGGGGTACGGGCGGTTTTCAGCACGGCGCGACGTATGCCCCCCTCAGGAGGGGTTGTCCACCGTGAAGCGCACGCCGGAGAAGCGGCTCCGCCACTCGGTGACCTCCGGCGCCACGGTGCCCGGGTCGACGTTCTCGTCCAGGCCGCGGGCGATGAACGAGGCCAGCTCCGGCATGTCCGCCTCGGTCATCCCGAGCCTGACGATCTCCGGCGTACCGATCCGCAGGCCGTTCACGTCCCCCTCGACCGCCTCCACCGGCAGGCCGATGCCGCTGCTGAGCAGGTTCGCCTCGCGCAGCCGCCGGGCGGCCCGCTGCCCGCCGCCGTAGCGGTGGGCCAGCACGGAGAACTGGTGGGAGCGGGTGCACCCCCGGTCGGCGGCGAAGATCGGGACGCCGAGGGCGAGCAGCTCGTCCGCCAGCCGCCGCGCGGTCGCGATCATCTCCTGCGCGTAGGCGGGCCCCGCCGCCTTCCAGTCGAGCATGGTCATGGCGAGCGCGGCGGTCTTGCCCGCGTCGAAGTTGGCGGTCAGTCCCGGGTAGGCGATCGCGTCGAGCCGCTCGGCGAGCTCGGCGTCGTTGGTCACGATGAGCCCGCCCGCCGGCCCGCCCAGGCTCTTGTACGTGCTCATGGTGATCAGGTGGGCGCCCTCCGCCAGCGGCTGCGGCCACGCCTTTCCGGCGATCATGCCGCAGAGGTGGGCGGCGTCGAAGAGCACGCGGGCGCCGACCGAGTCGGCGATCTCGCGGATGCGCGACACCGGGTGGTGGAACAGGTTGAGGCTGCCGCCGATGGTGATCAGCTTCGGCCGGACCCGCTCGGCGAGCTCGCGCAGGGCGTCGACGTCCACCGTGTAGCCGTCCGGCGTGATGGGGGCGGGAACGATGTTCAGCCCGTACAGGCCGGCCGCGCCGGGCTCGTGGTGTGTGACGTGGCCGCCGATGCTCGCCGGCGGGGCGATGATCGTGTCACCGGGCTCGCAGGCGGCCATGAAGGTGTAGAGGTTCGCCAGCGCTCCCGAGCCGACGCGTACCTCGGCGTAGCCGGCGCCGAAGACCTCGGCGGCCAGCTCGGCGGCGATGATCTCGATCTGCTCGATCGCCTCCAGGCCCATCTCGTACTTCTCGCCCGGGTACCCCAGTGACGGCCGCGACCCGAGGCCGGCCGAGAGCAGCGCCTCGGCCCGGGGGTTCATGATGTTCGTGGCCGGGTTCAGGTTGACCGACTCGATGTCGTGGATGCGGTGGTTGCCGGCCACCAGCCGTTCGATCTCGCTCTGGATCGAGGAGGCGGTCTGGTCCGTCACGGCCTTCAGTACGGACTGGACGCGATCCTCGGTGACGGTGGGCACCCACGGACGGTGGGCGAGGGCACGGGGCATCAGGTGATCTCCTGGCCGACAGGCAGACGGCTGTCGTGGTGATGTCTGGTTGTCTGCCACACGACGTTAGATCGCAGATGATGCCCGCCGCATCGGGTGAAAGATGGGGTTTTTCGCGCTGTTTTCCTACATTTGCCGGAAAAAGATTCCACGCTCCGCCGGAAACGATCACTTCTTTCACAGGAGCCCCACCTGTACCTTCTGGCCCTCGAAGCGCCGCCCCGAACACCACATGCGGCTGAACCGCAATAAATGGGTGAGCAGCCTGTCCACTTGCTTTGTAGGATGACCGACGTGCCAGGGCTCCCTCATCCGGCAGGTGCTCACCGGCCCGATCGAGTCCCCACGACCGGCTGCGCCATGGCCGCCGCCTGTCGCACGCGACCATCGGGAGTTCGTCGAAGGCGACCCGCCGCCGCTCTCGGAGATCGTTTCCAAGCCGCCGGTCGGGGGCCGCACCTATCCCCACCTCGGCCCGCTCCCTTGACCTCAACCAAAGTTCAGGTCGCAGGCTGAGTCCGACACTCCCCCGCTGGAGGAAATCCTCATGATCCCGGCTACCGGGACGACGGGCGAGACCGGCCGACGGCCGGTCCCCCGGCACGACGCCCCTCTCCCGGCCACCCCACCTAAAGAGACCCCATGCTGACCCGCCTGCTCCGCACCTACCTGCGCCCCTACTCGGCGGTGCTGATCGCCGTGGTGGTGCTGCAACTGGTCGGCACCATCGCCTCGCTCTATCTGCCCAGCCTGAACGCCGACATCATCGACCAGGGCGTGGCCACCGGCGACACCGGCTACATCCTCACCGCGGGAGGCTGGATGCTGGCCGTCTCCCTCGTGCAGATCGCCTGCTCGATCGCGGCGGTCTACTACGGCTCCCACGCGGCCATGGGGTTCGGGCGCGACGTCCGCTCGGCGATCTTCCACCAGGTCGGCGGCTTCTCCGCCAGGGAGGTCTCCCACTTCGGCGCCCCCTCCCTGATCACCCGTGGGACCAACGACGTGCAGCAGGTCCAGATGCTCGTCGTGATGACCTGCACGATGCTGGTCGCGGCCCCCATCATGGGCGCCGGCGGCATCATCATGGCGCTGCGCCAGGACCTCGGCCTGTCCTGGCTCATGCTGGTCTGCGTCCCCGCGCTGCTGATCTCGATCGGCCTGATCATCGTCCGCATGGTCCCCCAGTTCCGCGCGATGCAGGAGCGCATCGACCGGGTGAACCAGGTGCTGCGCGAGCAGCTCACCGGCATCCGCGTGGTGCGCGCCTTCGTCCGCGAGCGTGAGGAGGCCCGCCGGTTCGCCGGCGCCAACGACGAGCTGACCGACACCGCGCTGCGGGTGGGACGGCTGACCGCGCTCATCTTCC
Source organism: Streptosporangium sp. NPDC006013 (assembly GCF_040614275.1). Taxonomy (NCBI): domain Bacteria; kingdom Bacillati; phylum Actinomycetota; class Actinomycetes; order Streptosporangiales; family Streptosporangiaceae; genus Streptosporangium; species Streptosporangium sp. NPDC006013. The sequence continues at coordinate 12,626 of NZ_JBEXUE010000089.1, read as the reverse complement.
CCACCGTGATGCTGATCCTCAACATCTCCAGCATCGCCGTGCTCTGGTTCGGCGCCGGGCGGGTGGACAGCGGCGAGATGCAGATCGGCGCCCTGACCGCGTTCCTGATGTACCTGATGCAGATCCTCATGTCGGTGATGATGGCCAGCTTCATCTCGATGATGATCCCGCGCGCCGCGGTCTGCGCCGAGCGCATCACCGAGGTGCTCGACACCGAGTCGTCGGTGACGCCGCCCAGCGACCCGGTACGGCAGGTGAGCGGCCGCGCCGAGCTGGAGATGCGCGACGTCGAGTTCCGCTACCCGGGCGCGGAGGCACCCGTGCTGTCCGACATCTCCTTCCGCGTGACGGCGGGACAGACCACCGCCGTGATCGGCAGCACCGGCTCCGGTAAGACGACGCTGGTCTCGCTGGTGCCCAGGCTGTTCGACGCCACCTCGGGCACGGTCTCGGTCAACGGCGTCGACGTCCGCGACCTCGACCCCCAGGTGCTCTGGTCGCGCATCGGCCTGGTGCCGCAGAAGCCGTACCTGTTCAGCGGCACCGTCGCCAGCAACCTGCGCTACGGCAACCCGGACGCCGGCGACGAGGAGCTGTGGGAGGCGCTGGAGGTGGCCCAGGCGCGCGACTTCGTCGAGGCGATGCCCGAGGGCCTGGAGGCGCCCATCACCCAGGGCGGCACGAACGTGTCCGGCGGGCAGCGACAGCGACTGTCCATCGCCAGGGCACTGGTCAGCAAGCCCGAGATCTACCTGTTCGACGACTCGTTCTCGGCCCTGGACCTGGCCACCGACGCGCGGCTGCGCGCCGCCCTGCGCCCGCACACCGCCGAGGCCGCCGTCATCATCGTCGGCCAGCGGGTCTCCACCATCGCCGACGCCGATCAGATCATCGTCCTGGACGACGGCGTGATCGTCGGCCTGGGAACCCATGACGAGCTGCTGGATTCCTGCCCGACGTACATCGAGATCGTCGAGTCCCAACTAGCCGCGGAGACCGCAGCATGAGTGACAGTCCCACGACCGCGCGACCGCGACCACCCGTCGGCGGCGGAGGCTTCGGCCGGGGCCCCATGGGCGGGGCCGGGATGCCCGTGGAGAAGTCGATGAACTTCGGGCCCTCCGCGCGACGGCTGGTCCGGCGGATGAACCCCGATCGCCCGAGGCTGCTGGCCGTGATCGGCCTCGCCGTGATCAGCGTGGTGTTCTCCGTCGTCGGGCCGAAGATCCTCGGGTACGCGACGGACCTGATCTTCACCGGGGTGATCGGCAAGCAACTGCCCGCCGGGACGAGCACGCAGCAGGCGATCGAGGCGGCCCGCGCCTCCGGCAACGACAACTTCGCCGACCTGCTCGCGGGGATGGACGTCGTACCCGGTCAGGGCATCGACTTCGGCGCGCTGGGCACGGTCCTGCTCTGGGTGCTGGGGCTCTACATCGCGTCGTCGCTCTTCGCCTGGTACCAGGGTTACCTGCTCAACGACGTGGTGCAACGCACCGTCTACCGGCTGCGGGAGGAGGTCGAGGAGAAGCTGAACCGGCTTCCGCTCAGGTTCTTCGACGGCCAGCCGCGCGGCGAGCTGCTCAGCCGGGTCACCAACGACATCGACAACGTCTCGCAGACCCTGCAGCAGACCATGAGCCAGCTGCTGAACTCGCTGCTGCTGGTGATCGGCGTGCTCGCGATGATGTTCGTGATCTCACCGCTGCTCGCGCTGATCGCCCTGGTGACCATCCCGCTGACGATGGTCGCCACCGGGATGATCGCCAAGCGCTCGCAGAAGCACTTCGTCGCGCAGTGGAAGCACACCGGCAGCCTGAACGCCCACATCGAGGAGGCGTTCACCGGCCACGAGCTGGTGAAGGTGTTCGGCCGCCGCCCCGAGGTCGAGGAGGTGTTCAGGGAGCGGAACGAGGAGCTGTTCAAGGCCAGCTTCGGCGCCCAGTTCATCTCCGGGATCATCATGCCGATGATGATGTTCATCGGGAACCTCAACTACGTCGCCATCGCCGTCGTCGGTGGCCTGCGGGTCGCCACCGGGGCGATGAGCCTGGGTGACGTGCAGGCGTTCATCCAGTACTCCCGGCAGTTCACCCAGCCGCTGACCCAGGTCGCCTCGATGGCCAACCTGCTGCAGTCGGGGGTGGCCTCGGCCGAGCGGGTCTTCGAGCTGCTCGACGCCGCGGAGCAGGAGCCCGACCCGGCCGACCCGGTGGTGCCCACCGCCAGGCGGGGCCGCGTCGAGTTCGAGCACGTGTCCTTCAGCTACGACCCGGAGCAGCCCCTCATCGAGGACCTGTCCCTGGTAGCCGACCCCGGGCACACCGTCGCGATCGTCGGCCCGACCGGCGCGGGCAAGACCACCCTGGTCAACCTCATCATGCGCTTCTACGAGCTGAACTCGGGCCGGATCACCCTCGACGGCATCGACATCACCGCGATGCGCCGCGACGACCTGCGCTCGCACATCGGCATGGTGCTCCAGGACACCTGGCTGTTCGGCGGCACCATCCGCGAGAACATCGCCTACGGCAACCCCGGGGCCACCGAGGAGCAGATCCTCGCCGCCGCGCGGGCCACCTTCGTCGACCGTTTCGTGCGCACCCTGCCGGACGGCTACGACACGGTGATCGACGAGGAGGGGAGCAACGTCAGCGCCGGTGAGAAGCAGCTGCTGACCATCGCCCGCGCCTTCCTCGCCGACCCGTCGCTGCTCATCCTTGACGAGGCCACCAGCTCGGTCGACACCCGCACCGAGGTCCTGGTGCAGCACGCCATGGCCGCGCTGCGCTCGGACCGCACCAGCTTCGTCATCGCCCACCGGCTGTCGACCATCCGCGACGCCGACCTCATCCTGGTGATGGAGGCGGGAAGCATCGTCGAGCACGGCACCCACGACGAGTTGCTCGCCGCCCGCGGCGCCTACCACCGCCTGTACTCCGCGCAGTTCAGCGGTGCGGCGATCGAGGGCGACGAGACGACCGCGGAGGAGGTGCCCACGCCGGTCTCACCGTGATCCGTCCGGCTTGGTGACGGGCCGGCGCGGCCGTGGCGTCGTTGTCGCCACGGCCGCCCCCGGGAGCACGGAACACCGGCCGGAGGCGACCGGCCACGACGCGGTCACCGAGAACGCCCGTCACCGGTGGCGAGACGGTCTCACCGTGACCGTTCAGCCTTTGACGAAGCCGAGGAGTGCCTCGGTGACCTCGGCGGCGTGGGTCCAGAGCAGGCCATAAGGACGGCTGCGGAGCCGATCCCGGCGGGCGATGTCCCCTCTCGCCCCACTCCGCCATCGAAGATGTCGCCGGCGAGCCCGCGCACGCGCCCAGCGCAGGAGTGCAGTAGCGGTCAGGCGACAGCACCGCCCCGGTCGACCCGGAAGACCCGCGGGAGTTCTTCTGGCGCAGCGGATTGAAACACCATATACAGGGCCGTCACCCATTAAATCAGTCGCATGTCGGATAAATATCTTTCACAAAGCTGGATGATCAAGGCCAATAATCCATTCGCCGGCGACATCCAACTGCATTGTGCGGCAATCCACTCTTGCCTCGATAGATGCCATCAAAAAGGAGCATTCAGCACCAAAGGTTGCCTATCGGACTTGAGGCTGAATGATTGAGATTGCAGCTACTTGCCGAAAAGATCGCAAACTTGGCGACATTACGCCTTGATGCAGGGGTGCGCAAGTTAATAAATAAGTCCAATACCACCAGCAAGAGGTAATCAAGCAAAAGAGGTGGATGATCACCGTTTATCCCTCGATACAAAAGGAAATCAAGGGTTCGCAGCGATGATCCCTAAGGGCTAGAGAAGATACTTTCCAGCCGATTTTGAGAACGTCGAGGCAGGGGGCAATCAATCCTTTCGAGGGGGACATGTAGTGTCCAAGATCAAAAACGCCGTCGCAGTATTCGCCGTCGGCAGCACGATGCTGACAGGCGGAGCCGTTGGCCTCGGTGCCGCGACCGCCGCCACCACAGCCAGCGCCGCAGCCAGCGCTACAGCCGGCGCCGCTCTAGGCAGTTGGTGCGGTGGCAGCGGCTGTGGGCATTCCTGGCGTCGTCAGCTGCTGAGGCAGTTCCAGAGGCAACGGTCGTTGCAACGCCAGTTCCAGCGCCAGTTGTCGAACCAGTCGCAGAGAATTCACCAGAATGTCAACTTCCATCTGAACACTTCTGCCGACGCCGACAGTGTCGCCAGGCAGAAGGCCGATGCGGAGGCAGAGGCCAGGCAGAAGGCCGATGCGGATGCCCGGAACAGGGCCGAGGCAGAGGCAGAGGCCAGGCAGAGGGCCGAGGCAGAAGCCCGCAACAAGGCCGAAGCAGAGGCAGAGGCCAGGCAGAAGGCCGAAGCAGAAGCCCGACAGAAGGCCGAGGCAGAAGCCCGCAACAAGGCCGAAGCAGAGGCAGAGGCCAGGCAGAAGGCCGAAGCAGAAGCCCGACAGAAGGCCGAGGCAGAAGCCC
>NZ_JBEXUE010000089.1:0-8060 GCF_040614275.1 Streptosporangium sp. NPDC006013 | reverse complement strand
GCAACAAGGCCGAAGCAGAGGCAGAGGCCAGGCAGAAGGCCGAAGCAGAAGCCCGACAGAAGGCTGAAGCAGAGGCCCGCAACAAGGCCGACGCCGACGCCCGCAACTGGGCAGCGGCACTCGCGGCGGCTCTCAACAAGGCCGAAGCAGAGGCCCGCAACAAGGCCGAAGCAGAGGCAAAGGCCAGGCAGAAGGCCGAAGCAGAAGCCCGACAGAAGGCCGAGGCAGAAGCCCGCAACAAGGCCGACGCCGACGCCCGCAACTGGGCAGCGGCACTCGCGGCGGCTCTCAACAAGGCCGAAGCAGAGGCAGAGGCCAGGCAGAAGGCCGAGGCAGAAGCCCGCAACAAGGCCGACGCCGACGCCGACGCCCGTAACAAGGCCGAGGCAGAAGCCCGCAACAAGGCCGAAGCAGAGGCAAAGGCCAGGCAGAAGGCCGAAGCAGAAGCCCGACAGAAGGCCGAGGCAGAAGCCCGCAACAAGGCCGACGCCCGCAAATGGATAGCGGTTCCCCCCAAGCCCGCACCAAACGGCGGCACCAGCCCCGGGGCCTTCGGCACCGCTCTCGGAAACAAGATCGCGGCCGCCGCTCAGGACAAGGCCGGCGCTGCCACCAACAAGGTCCCGGCAATCAAGCAGCCTCTCGACTGCCGCACAGGTGGGGCGCCCGCTCCGCCTCAGCACTAGTACTGCTCTCGTTGATCGTTCCTGCGGTCCAAGCAAGAAGATCACAATAGAAGAGCCGCGGACATAATTGACGATGCGACCCGACCGCCGGATCTGGAGGGCCTGGCCGTCGGCGAAGTCGTCGAAGGAACCGAGAGCGGGCCGATCGTGTGGTCGGTGGCGAATGACGAATGAGCGCACGCCTGTCACCATGCGTGGTGGCGATCGTGCGTTGGCTTCGGCACAAGCACCACCGCCTCGGATGGAACGACATCCGCCACCGGTTCTGTGACCGTGACCGGAGAATCGCCCACAACGGCATCGTGTTCGTCGGCGCCTTCAGCGTCGCCGTGACACGGTATCGCTGCCACGGCAGGAACATTCCACACCATGGACCCCGAGCCCGGCAACTGTCAGCAGTTGCCGGGCTCGGGGTCCAGACATGTAAAGAGCCCGGAGCGGGGGCGTGATCCGGATCAGGTTGAGCGCCGCCTCCATCCACTACATGCGTGACGGCGGCCGCCGGGTGCACATCCTGCGCGTCCCGCACGACGGCGCGATCGACGTGACCGTCACGCTGAACTACCGACAGCCGGAACCACGGATGACGCCGGTCGGGGCTACCCGACGGTGCGCGGCGAGTCGGCCGCCCCCTGCTCGCCTGTGTGCGTCAGAGCTTGATGCGGGCGGCGATCGGCAGGTGGTCGCTGCCGGTGGCGGGCAGGGTCCAGGTGCTGACGGGGGTCGCCGCGCGGGTCATGACATGGTCGATCCTGGCGACGGGGAAGGCGACGGGCCAGCTGAAGTCGAAGCCGTCCCGCGCCGGGATCAGGCGTGAGGTGAGGGGGGCCAGGCCCCGGTCGTCGAGGGTGCCGTTGAAATCGCCCAGCAGGATGACCCGCTCCAGCCTCTCCGCGGCGATGGCCCCGCCCAGCGCGACGGCGCTCTCGTCCCTCCGGCCGGAGCCGAAGCCGTCCGGCAGCCGGACGCGGAGCGAGGGAAGGTGGGCGACGTAGACGGCCACGTCGCCGTACGGGGTCCGCGCCGTGGCCCGCAACCCCCTGCTCCAGTCGCCCTCGATGTCCTTCGGCCTGATGTCCACCGGCCGCGAGTCCGTGAGGGGATACCTGGACCAGAGCCCGACGGTGCCCACGACGGCGCGGTGGGGATGGTCCGGCGCGAGGGCGGCCCCGTAGACGGGCAGCGCCTCGGGGGTCACCTCCTCCAGGGCGACAAGATCCGCACCGGCTCCGGCCAGGGCCCGCGCGGTTCCGGCCGGGTCGGGGTTGTCGTCCGCGACGTTGTGCTGGAGCACCGTCAATTGGAGCACCGTCAATTGGGACACCGTCAGATCGTGTGCCGCTCCCCGCTCGGCGGGCGGCAGCCGTCCGCCGAAGAGAGCGGCCCAGACCGTCACGGGGAGCAGCAGGGCCACCGCCGCGAGAGCCGAACGCCGCAGCAGCGCCAGAACCCCCAGCAAGGGAACCGCCAGGCCGACCCAGGGCAGGAACGTCTCCAGCAGGCTGCCGAGGTTGCCCACGGCGTTCGGCACGGCGTCGTGGAACATCAGCAGCCCGGCGACCAGCACGGCGAGCGACGCGAGGACCCGCCCGCGCGTCCACGGCGTCCCGGCCTTCCCGCCCGCGCTTCCGGGAAACGGCTGATGCTCGACGGACAACGGTCCCATCCTCCCTTACTCCCTTGACCTGAACCAAAGTTGAAGTTGAAGACTGATCGCGGCATTCCCACTGATGAAGGAGATCATCATGATTCTGGTTACCGGGGCGACCGGCAAGGTCGGCGGCCAGGCCGTGGCCCAGTTCCTCGGCGCGGGCGCCGCTGTGCGCGCGCTGGCCCGCGATCCCGCGTCCGCCAGGCTCCCGGAGGGCGCCGAGGTGGTACGCGGCGACCTGGCCGACCCCGGCAGCCTGGACGCCGCCCTGGACGGGGTCGACTCGGTGTTCCTCGTCTGGCCGACCCTCGCGGCCGACCACGCGGCGCCCGCGACCATCGAGAGGATCACCGAGCACGCCCGCCGCGTCGTCTACCTCTCCGCGCGCGGCACGTCCGACGCCCCCGGCCAGGACCCGAACTCGATCCTCGGCTCCCACGCCCTCATCGAGGGGCTGATCGAGCGCTCCGGAGCGGAGTGGACGTTCCTGCGGCCCGGCGGGTTCGCCGCCAACACCCTGATGTGGGCCGCCCAGATCCGGGAGAGCGGCGTCGTCCGCTGGGTGCACGGTGCGGCCACCAGGCCACTGATCCACGAGCGCGACATCGCCGCCGCGGGGGTGAGCGTGCTCACCGGCACCGGCCACGCCGAGGCGAGGTACGTGCTGACCGGCCCCGAGGCGCTGACCCAGGTGGAGCAGGTGACCGCCATCGGCGAGGTGATCGGCCGGCCGACGCGCTGGGAGGAGCTCGCACCGGAGATCGCGCTGCGCGAGTTGCTCGACCAGGGCTGGCCGTCCGCCGCGGCGGAGGGAATCATCGACGGGCATGCGCGGTTGGCGGCCACCCCGGAGTCGACCACCTCCACCGTGGAGGAACTCACCGGAGCACCGGCCACCCCGTTCCGCCGGTGGGTGGCCGACCACGCCGACGACTTCCGCTGACCACCCCCGACCGGCACCACCGCGTCACAACCACTGTGGCCACGAGACGACCATCCCGAGCTCTCAGGAGGCGGGACAGCCCGACCGATGGCAGGCCCGAGGCCGTGCGGTATCCGAGGTGGGTCAGTATGGGAGGGTGAGCGAGGATACGAGCGCGCTGGCGAAGCTGGTGGCCGCAGGCGATGTCGTGGTGCTGAGCGGGGCCGGGATATCGACGGAGTCGGGGATTCCCGACTACCGGGGGCCGCTCGGCTCCCTGGTCCGGCACACCCCGATGACCTACCAGACGTTCACCAGCGACCCTGCCGCCAGGCGGCGCTACTGGGCGCGGAGCTACCTCGGGTGGCGGGCGATGACCGGGGCGAGGCCGAACAGCGGCCACCACGCGGTCGCGCGGCTCCAGCGGCGCGGCCTGGTGGCCGGCATCGTGACGCAGAACGTGGACGGCCTGCACCAGGCGGGCGGCGCCGAGGCGGTCGTCGAGCTGCACGGCAGCCTGCATCAGGTGATCTGCCTGGACTGCGGTGATTCGAGCCCACGCGAGGAGCTGGATCATCGCCTGACGCTGGCGAACCCCCGGTTCGGTGCCCGGGCAGGCGCGATCAACCCGGACGGCGACGTCGAGCTGGCGGACGAGGAGGTCGACGGGTTCCAGCTGGTCGGCTGCCGGGCCTGTGACCGGGGGGTGCTCAAGCCCGACGTCGTCTTCTTCGGGGAGACCGTCCCGCCGGAGCGCGTCCGCGCGTGCTACGCCCTGGTGGAGCGAGCACGCCTGCTGCTGGTGCTCGGATCGTCGCTGACAGTGATGTCCGGCCGCCGGTTCGTGCTGCACGCCGCGAAGCTCGGCATCCCCGTGGCGATCGTCAACCAGGGCCCGACCCGCGGCGACGGCTACGCGACGCTCGCCGTCGACGCCCCGCTGGGCACGGTCCTGCCGGAACTGGTCAGGCTCGTCGACGTGCGTGCCATGACCGCCGGCCCGCCCTCAAGGTAGGGCGACCGCCTCTCGCCGGAGGCCGCGGCGCGCGGCCGTCCCGCGACCACCGGGAATCCGCGCACCGCGCGCCATGGTCGGTCGCGCGGCCCGGCGACGGCCGGGACCGCCCTACGGCTCCGACGCCCCCAGGAGTGCCCGTACCACGGCGGCGGTGTCAGCGAGATCCTCCAGCACCAGCTCCGCACCGGCCTCCTTCAGGGCCTGGACGTCACTGGAACCGGTGGCGACGGCCACCACCCTCGCCCCACCCTCAAGGCCGGCTAGAACGTCGTTCGGCGTATCCCCGACCAGCACCGTGTTCCGCGCGGTGAAGGACTCCTCGTACTTCCGCGCGGCACGCTGCTGCGCCAGGCCCACCAGCACCGCGCGGTCCTCGTGGTCCATCCCGTAGGCCCCCACCTCGAAGTCCACAAAACCCTCCAGCTCGAACGCCCTGAGCTTGCCGATCGCCAGCGGCTCCATGTTCCCGGTGAGCAGCGACTGGATCACGTCGGCCCGGCCCGCCAGCACGTCGAGCACCTCGCGCACCCCCGCCAGGACCCTGCCCCGCTGCGAGATCTCCGCCTCGTAGACGACGAACGCCTCGGCGAGGGCCGCGACGAAGGAGCTCAGCAGTTTCTCCGACACCTCGACGTCGTGCATCCGGAGCGTCTCCGCCGTGATCGCCCAGTCGGTCCGCCCCGCCATGGCCGCGACCCGCCGCATCGGCTGCCCGGTCACCACCTGGAACGCCTCGGCGTAGATGTCCCTGCCGACCCCGTCGATGCTGACCAGCGTGTGATCGATATCCCACAGCACAAGCGTTCTAAAAGAGCCCATCATCCGAGCCTAGCGAAGCGGTCGTGGACCCATCGCCGAAGTCCGCGCCTTTCGGCATTTCATTGCCATGGAACGGTATTGCAGCGATTGCACGCGTCGCGCCTTTGATCTTGTGGAAACCGCGAGGAGTTATCGTCCGCTACGAGGCGTGCCGGTATGCCTGCGGGCTTGATTCCTTGGGTTAAGCGTCCGAGCTGCGCATCGCCTCTCACATCCGCTTGAACATTGGATCAGAAGATGCGTAAACCGCTTTTGGCGATCGCCGCAGCCGTCGGCCTCAGCCTTGTCGCAGCGACCGCTCTGCCCGCCCTGGCCGTCGACACCATCGTCACGTTCTCGATCACGAGCGCCGGTCTGACGATCAGCGCCCCGTCGACGGCGAACCTCGGCTCGGTGGCCTCCGGTGCCACCAGCATCTCGGGAGAGATCGGCCCGGTCACGGTGACCGACGATCGCGCCACCCTGAACGGCTCCTGGAGCGCGAGCGCCATCTCCACCGACTTCACCACCGGCGCAGGTACCGGGCCCGAGACCATCGGAAACATCAACGTCACCTACTCCCCCGGAGCGGCCACCGCCACGACGGGCCAGGGGACCTTCACGCCCGGTCCCGGCGGCATCATCAACGTGCCGCGCGTCGCGTTCACCGGTACCGCGCTCACCGGTGACAACAGCGCCACCTGGAATCCCACGCTCACCGTGACGATTCCGGCCACGGCCGTCGGAGGAACATACTCCGGCACCGTCACCCACTCGGTCGGCTGAGCGGAGCCGACGACAATCGTGCACCTTCGTACCATCGTTGCGGGGCTGCTGGTGGCCGGGATTCTCGCCCCGGCCGCCGGCACGCTCGACAGACCCGCGCAGGCGGCCCGATCATCGGCGAGCGGCATCGGGATCCGCCTGCTCGAAGCACCGGTCGCGGCCCGAGCCGACAAGCGGGCCTGGACCTACATCATTGATCACCTCGCACCGGGTACCGTCATCCACCGGCGGGTCGAGGTGTTCAACACGACCGGCTCGCCCAAGCAGCTTTCGATCTACACGGCCGCGGCACAGATCCGCGACCGGAAATTCCAGTTCGCCGCCGATCACACCGCCAATGAGCTGTCCACCTGGACCACCCTGGACCAGCATGAGGTGATCTTGGCCCCGCAGGGCCGCTCGGCGGTCACCGCGACCATCACCGTGCCCGATGATGCCGCCCCCGGAGAGCGCTACGCCATGATCTGGGCCGAGACGGCCAAGGCCGCGCCGCCCGGTGGCGGCGTCGCCCAGATCAACCGCGTCGGCATCCGGCTCTACCTGGACGTCGGCCGCGGCAACCCGCCGGCATCGGACTTCACCATCGACTCGCTGACGGCCCAACGGTCACCCACCGGTCAGCAGATCGTCCTGGCGCAGGTGCACAACACCGGAGGCCGCGCACTCGACCTGAGCGGCGACCTGAAACTGACCAACGAGTCCGGAAGCCTGAGCGCCGGCCCGTTCAAGGTCCAAACGGGCACGACGCTCGCTCCCGGCGACATCGGATCCGTCACCGCCGCCCTCAGCGAGCAGGTGCCCGACGGGCCGTGGCGTGCCCGTATCCGGCTGGAAAGCGGGCTGACGAAACGTACCGCCGAGGCGACCATCCAGTTCCCCGCCACCGGGACAGCACAAGCGGTCAAGGCGGAAATGGACACGATCCAGTACCCCACGGTGGCGCTGGTCGGCGTCGTCCTCGCCGCACTCGCGGCGATCACGTTCCTGCTGATCCGGCGGAAACGCCGTTCGCGCCGGGAACCGAGCAACGCCTGAGACGTCCGCGGATCGGCCGGGAACGTCGACCACACTCGATCGACGTCCCGCCTGCTCCTCCGCGACGTCGTGGTCAGCGCAGGAGCCGCAGCACCTCGTCGTCGAGCGGGACACCGAGCTCGCCGCGCCGCTCACGGTAGCGCTCGACGCCTGCCAGCTTGACCTCCTCGTAGCCGCGTACCAGCTCCGCGGCCTCGGCGGCCTGCACCGCGCGGTCGTAGCCGCCCGCGTCGAGGGTCCGGGCCAGTTCGACGACCATGCCCCGGTAGTCGGCCGCCAGCGCGCGCTCAAGCCGGCGGACGTGCGCGAACCCGAACGGGTCCAGCGGCGTACCTCTCAGCACCCGCCCCTTGGCGAGCCCGCGCAGCACCGGCCGGAACCAGGGACCGAGCTTGAGCTTCCTGTTCATTCCCATCGACCGCAGCATCGGCGGGTGCAGGTTGTAGGTGACCTTCGTGGCCCCGGGGACCTGACCGGCGACCGGGTCGGTGGCGGGGTCGGTGAGCAGGCGGGCCACCTCGTACTCGTCCTTGTAGGCCCAGAGCCGGTGCGCGCCACGGGCCACCGCCTCGCTGAAGGCCGTCGCCTCACCCACGGCCCGCTCAGCGGTCCACGCGGCCTCGACCAGGTCGACGTAGCGCCGGGCCAGGTCCGCGCCGGAGTGCGCCCGCAGTTCCACGGCCCGCAGGCCCGCCAGCCGGGCGGTCTCGCCCTCCAGCGACCGGCCGGCCAGGAACTCGGAGCCGTCCGGGCCACCACCGGCAGCGGCCGGCCGCACCCCGTCACCCGAGACGGCCCGGGCGAACGCGGCCGGGTCGGCGACACTGACCCGGCCCCAGCGGAAGGCGGCGGTGTTGAGGTCGACCTTCACCCCGTTGAGCGCTATCGCCCGCTCGATGGCCCGCGCGGTCAGCGGCAGCGCACCGGCCTGGAACGCGGCCCCCACGACCAGCAGGTTCGCCACGTCCGTGGAGCCGAACAGCGCCTCGGCGGCGCCGAGCGCGTCCAGCTCGTGCAGCCTGGACGTCGAGTTCCGCAGGCGTGCGAGCATCGGCTCGGCGTCCGGGTAGCCGAGCCCGGCGTCGTAGACCATCTCCCCGGTCGGTGTCCGGCTCGTCGAGGCGATCGCGACGGTGCGCTCGGGGTTCGCCAGGGCCAGGTGCT
>NZ_JBEXUE010000088.1:0-26873 GCF_040614275.1 Streptosporangium sp. NPDC006013 | reverse complement strand
CCTCGATCCAACCCCCGGCGAGGCCCGTGTCAACGCCCTCACGCCCCGGCGATCTCACGCCCGGTTACGCGCAGAACTTCTGGATAGGCGCTTAGCCAACGCGACCACCGCTCCGGTTCCATCTCGTGTGCATTGGGATCGGCTCGATGCTGACGGCTTGGAACGCTTACTGACACGACTCTTGGAGCAATCCGGATCATACGTGCGTATCGCTCGGCTCATGAATGTTAATGCCGCCGATGCCGGGCGCGACATCGAGGCATACCGTGTCACAAACGATGGGTTATTGGCTGACCGGCAGGAGCGCACCATCGTTCAGGCGAAGCACTGGTTAAGTCGAGGTGTTAACGCTTCAGAAATTGCTGATCTAGTTCATGCCAAGCTCCCACTCTGGGAGGGTGAGCCGATTCGTAGCTTGATCGTTGCGACCACTGGATCGTTTACTCAAGAAGCGGTTCGGTGGGTGGAAAGTCACAATGCTTCGGCCAAGCGCCCCGCTATCTTCCTATGGTCGTCAAATGAACTGGAGGCGCTGCTCAGGAAATGGCCTGCCGTGCTCGCAGAGTTCGGCCTCGTCGATTGATGCACCATCGCGTAGGAGGGACTGGCTGAAATCGGCTTGAGTCGCAAAAGGCGCGACGATCATCCTGTACATGTTGCAATTTCTCTACCGAGAAGATCTTGTTGAAGTCATGGACCACTGAGTGCAGCCCCCCAGGGGAACTGTGCGGGGCTTGCGCAATATACGTGCAATGATCTTGCCGGCTGGAGAGACAAGAGGGGACTGCGCTGCAGATCAGAAGCTGCGAGTAGACGGAAAAGGTCACGTCCTGTAAAACCGCTGCAGGCACTGCCGGAAGATATCTCGAGCGCTGTCTACCTGGCTTTGACCTGTCATCCCCCGAAGTGGACATACGCCACGGTGCCAGGACGGGCGCCAGGAGCAGGCAAAACGCCCATATGTGGTGGGTGGACGAGCCGACTCAGCTTCTTGCCTACATCATGCCGCCAAGCCTCCGGAGCTTGTCATCAAGGGAGCGTAGGACGCCGGGGAGCGTCTCTGCTGCGTACGATAAGGACGCCGCAGTTCTGCTGAGGTTGTTTCCGTCGAACACTTCCGCCGCATAGGCGAGGCGACTCGCTGTGAGATTGTCGACCCCTACTGGGGCGTCGTTCATCACTGAGATGATCTGCCTCAACTCCTGCAAGGCATCTATATTGAGGCTGCCCGTCCGTTCCAGCTGCTCAGCGATGCGCTCAAGGCGAGTTACGGGCGGCTCGAATGCCTCTACTAGCAAGGCTTCGATCAGGTCGTCGGTCATAGGGTTCCTGATGAGAGCAAGGTGTTTGCCGTGCTCTCCTTCATGCTTGCGTTTCCATTCAAACAGGAGCTCGGGCGGGTAGAGATCCGCGCCCGTCTTCTTGTCATCAACCTCCGCATGATGCGCCAGGCATAGAAGTATTAGATTGCGAAAGGAGTCCCTTTCCTGCTCCTCTTCGGGAGTACGGCAGGGGCGATGACGTGCGGATCCAGGTTGCACACCGTAGATGTGAGCGATCTGGGCGTTCTTCTTGTAGACGCCAGGCCTGACTTCGAAAATCACCGGAAAGGGGCAATTCGGGGCATAGCATCGTCCGTTACTAAGCGCCCAGAGCGCCGCCTGTATGGGGGCTGGAATGTTCCTTCGCTTGTCGCGCTTTTCGACCACGCCCAGAGACTAAATCGCCTGACCGGCTTCGTGAAGACGGCCGACTCTGCTGATTGAGCAGGGTGCACTGCGAGCTTCGCAGCGTAAGGCTGCGACAGGGGAAAATCAGTACAGCGGGTGGGATTACCGTCACTCTAAGTTGAGAACTTCGACCTCGTGACCGCAATGGCCGCCCCAGCGCAGGGTGGCGGCACGAGAAGGGGGACTCGACCATGCCCAAGTACCTGATTCAGGCGACCTACACCGCAGATGGCCTCAAAGGAGTGTTGCAAGATGGCGGCACCGGACGCCGGCAAGCGGTGGAGCGCATGGCGGAAAGCGTCGGCGGGCGGGTCGAGCAGATGTATTTCGCGTTCGGCGAGACAGACACGTATGTGATCGTCGACCTGCCGAGCAATGCGGCTTCGGCCGCTGTGGGTCTCACAATATCGGCCTCTGGGGCGGTACGAACGAAGACGGCTGTCCTGCTGACGCCAGAGGAGATCGACGATGCCGCGCGGATGGAGGTGGCATACCAGGCTCCTGGCGCGTGACAGCCGGGTGATTGCGAGCGACTGGACTGCGGCTTGTGCGACTGCTGCCGGGATGGGGTCGGGCGTCGTCGTCTCCGTTCGCGATCTCCAGCAGGACTCGTGCATGGCACCAGTCGATCTCTCCCGGCTCGGGGAGCGGACACCAGCAGGCCAGGCCCTTGCCATCGGGATCGCGCCGGATCTCGTCTTTGCTTGGGTAGTCGGGTAAACCGGCGCCATACGCGACTGCGGTCCGGAAGTCGGTGACTGCGTGTCGGCGGCGGACAGCCACAGATCGGAAGACCGGCTCACCCTCCCAGTCATGGACGATGGGCCGGTAGTCGCTCCATCGGAACGGGTTGTCCCACTTGGTCGGCCGGCCAACGTATACGGCACCCTCGGGCATACGCCAGCCTCTTGTGCACCGCCTCTAGATGCGCTTCGGCTCTTCGGGTCTCAGCCAAAACCAAGATCCAGGATATGTGCGGGATGATCTTAGGTGTCGGGTAAGAGGCGGGAACCGTACGCGCAGCTCGGAGGATGTTGCTCGGTTGAACCTTGATCCGCTGTAAAATCGTCGGCGATTTGTGTCGCCCTTACAATCGCCCGATGTCGGCTGGTCTCCGTACGCGGTTTAGGGCGGTCGACGATGCGCGCTTCATCCTTCGGTACGGCTCGCTACCAGACAGGCGCGACCTGCCCGGTTTGCATACCTACGGTGTGGACGTGGCCCAGCGCGAGGTAGACCGAACAGTTCATGCTCCACTACGGCCCGACGAGCGGGTATGCGGAGAGTGGTACCGCGTCACCTCCCGCAGGCAAGGTGGGCCGTTTCACTTTCGGGCGATGCGGATGGACACGGGGCTGGGGGCGAACGTCAGGATCACCGGTCACTGGCGTTCGGGAGATTGGCATCCGGGTGAGACGCTTGAACTCCGGAGACGTAAGGGATGCAGACTCGCGATCATGGGTGCTCAGATGGAGTTGGCCCCTAATGAGATGATCGAGCGCAGAGGACGACGAACCCTCTTGGTGCCGGAAAACCGGTCGCTCCAACCGTGCGGCTGCATCTGGACAGTGCCTTCAAACGAATGGATGCGGGCGAAGATCGCATAATTGGGAGACCGGGTGGATTGGGGAAGCATTCAGCATGACCCGAAGGGGTGTGCCGACCAGGTCGACGCCGCCTTTGATCGAGGCGATCCTCTGGTCGGGGTGTCCGTGATCGGGTTGTCCCTGTGTCATGACGATGCCGAGGTCATCGCTCCCCGGGCTCGCAGAGCCATCGCCTTCAGCGAACGGCAGCTTCGCTGCCAGGGGTTGACCGCCGTGTCGCACATGGTCCGCCGTACCGGTGAGATCGATGACGTGACGCTGGAGACTCTCCGGCCGCTTCTGCACGACTTGGACCCTGTGGTTCGCGAACATGCGGGCAGCATCGTCGCCGACGTGTGGATCTTCGTCCCGCATCCCCGTCTACCCGCTTGGTTGAGCAGGCGACAGAGACTACAGAGCATCAAATGGTGGTTCGTGATGAGGTGGACCGGCATCGGCCTGTACTTCCGCCGACCTTGAACGGAGGCCACCTGCCGTTGATCTCACGAAAAGCGCTTTTCGAGATCCGGAACATGTGCGGATTGACCTCCCCTCTCCAATGAAGATCACCTGATTTACCAGCAGGTCAACGTGCCGCCAAGCCGATAAGCAGCGCTCCACTTCTAATCCGGCGGTCGCAGATTCGAATCCCTCAGGGGGCACTCCCTACACCAGTCCAGATGCGCCCTGAACTTGGTCTTTTTCACGGTACGACTTCCATCACACGTGCAGCCACAAGCTACCGAGAGCCGCTGCTTGTCACCAGTCGCAAGATATGCACGGGATGAAGTCGGCCGCGGTTCCGCAGGTCGACGCCCGAATTTTGACCTATCGCGAGATGACGTCGGTCACAGAACACACCCAAGGGTCCCGGAGTGATCCGAGGCCTTTATTGGCGATGTGATCCCACGCTCTAACGTTCCTGATCAGCCTTCGCGCCAAGCCGATCTCTTGCAACATCGGCGATCTTTCCTGCTTGCTCTCGGAGCTCATCGTCAGTCGGCGGGGTTTCACAGACGGCTTCCCAGTCATCGATAAGCATCATCAGCCAGAAGATTTCCTCGGGATCATCGCATTCGTCCCTGAGCTCAGAGATCAGGAAGTCCGAACCCGCGCCGATGGGCAGTGTGCCATCGGCCACGCCCGCCGCTATATCCCGAACCACTGCCCACGCCGTGCGCTGCAGATCGATGGCCGGGAAGCCACCCTCCGCCATCACCTGACGGACCAGCGGCTCAACTTCGGTCATCGGCCCGATGGACAACACCTGGCCTGCGAGCTCCCAGACCGCAGGCGTATCCAAACCGGCTTCGATGAGCTCACAGGCCAGCCACCCCGCATCCAGCACGGTCCCAGAAAGCCGACCCCAAAGGAGTTCGCCCCTAAGCTCGGCCAGACGCTCCTTGAGTTCCGCGGGTAATTCCACGGGGCCAGTATCCCGCCATCGATCATTCATGGTGCTAGAGCGCCCTCTATTCGCCGGTTGGCGACCTCGCACTGACCGTCGATGCACAAGGAGTGCGCCTTCAGTGCCAGAAGTTCATCCCCTCCGATCGAGTGACTTCTACATCCTTTGAACCCGTGATGCGGCACTGGACCAATATCGCCCGTACGATCGCCTGATGATGGTTGGTCTCCGTTCGGGGTCGGGGGCTTCGTTCCTCAGCCCTGGCCCACCGACAGCGAGGTTGCACTTCGGGTTGCAATACAGGGTCGTTCAGAACCGTTCAGGACGGACCGCGCGTGCCCTCTGACCTGCATTGAACGATCCAGAACAGTGCAAAGTCGATCTTTTAATCCGTAGGTTCTGGGTTCGAGTCCCAGGCGTCCTACCATCTGACCTGCAGCCGTGGTCTTCGAGGCGATGAACAGAATCACTCGTCGTACGCCTGCCGCCAGGGCGGTGAAGGCATGCGAAATATGGACTTCGGTGGGATGTGTGATCGCGGCGGGCTGCACTAGATTGCCTGCCATGTCGTTTGCCAGCATTCCCAGTCCCTCCGAAGGGGTCTGGTATTTGGGGCCGTTGCCCATCCGTGGTTACACGATCTGCATCATTCTCGGTGTCGTGGTGGCCGTCGTCATCGCCGAGCTCCGCTGGCGGAATCGCGGTGGGACGCCGGGAACCATGCTGGACCTGGCGACGTGGGGGGTCCCGTTCGGCATCGTGGGTGCGCGGCTGTACCACGTCATCACCGACTGGCAGCTGTACTTCGGACCTGATGCCCCCCACCGGCCGATCGACGCGATCCTGATCTGGAGCGACTCCGGACCGGGCTGGCGCGGCCTGGGTGTCTGGGGCGCCGTCGCCCTGGGCGGGGTGGGCGTGTGGATCGCTTGCCGCCGCCGGGGCATCGCCTTGAGCGCGGTCGCCGACACCGTGGCCCCGGCCGTCGCCATCGGCCAGGCCGTCGGCCGGTGGTGCAACTATTTCAACCAGGAGCTGTTCGGCGGCCCGACCGACCTGCCCTGGGGGTTGGAGATCGATGCGGGCCGTCCGGGGACCGTGCCGGGCGTCACCACCTATCACCCCACGTTCCTCTACGAGTCGCTGTGGAGCCTGGGCCTTGCGCTGGCACTGATCTGGATCGGCGGTCGCTTCGCGCTGCGGCACGGCCAGCTCTTCGCCTTGTATGTGGCGGGCTATACCGCGGGCCGGTTCTGGATCGAGGGCCTGCGCGTCGACCCGGCCAACGAGATCCTCGGGATGCGGCTGAACCAGTGGACGTCGATCGCTCTGTTCCTGGGCGCGATGGCCTATGTCTACCTGACCCGAAACAAGAGGTCCAAGGAGTCTCTGGGCGATGAACGGCTTCCCGCCGAGGTGAAGTGACCCCACGCGATGGCGCCACCTGGATACGGCGGGCCTTGCCGTCACTGAGGCTTTTTCATCCTGATGGCCTGGTACGGCAGGCCGGCGACGGCCAGGCCGGCGCGCCGGTTCCCGGGCCTGGAATTCGCCGTCTCCCCCCGTGGTTCGGTGGTGAACCGGTGCGGCCCCGGCCGAGCACCGGAACCGGCCGTACCCAAAAAAAGTTGGGCCACCAGGTCTTCCGGCCGCCGGGACGAGATGGGCGGCTAACGGCACCACCGGCCGGACCACCCGCACCCTCCGGTGTCGGACCGGTTTCTCCCCGGAGAGGCGACCCGAACGGGAACGCGCGTTCGATACATAGAGGAAGCCCCTTCCCTTCGCGGCTCAGGCCGGACAGCTGCGGGAGTGCCCCGAACTCCAACGGCTGTCCGGATGTCGTCCCAAGTTGAACCGGCTCTCTCCAGGTAGTCGTATGAGTGCGCACAGCAACGGAGAGGTGGCCCGCGGCAGGCGGGCCACCCTCGCCCAAAGGAGAAGACCGCGATGAACCGCACCACGATCGCCGCTGGGCTGATCACTCTCGGCGCCGTCCTGGCCGCGCCCGCGCTAGCCGCCGGTCCGGCTCACGCGACGGCCTCCCCCTCCGACCCGTGGGACGGCCTCGGGATCGGACTCGGGAACGGGACCGGAAACGGGATCGGACTCGGGAACGGAATCGGGATGCTCCTCGACTACGGCAACATCGGCATCCTCTAGGAGTAACCGCACAGGTCTGGAAATGCCGACGGCCTCGTTCCCCTCCAGAACGAGGCCGTCACCGCGAGACGGCACCGCCGCCCGGTCGCCCGTCTACGGCGTCCCCGCCGACGGCGGAGCAGCCGACGACGGAGGACGCGATGGCCGCATCCATGCGATTCCCAAGCCGACAGCGCGGGTTCGATTCCCGTCCCCCGCTCGCCGCACATCCCCACCCGGTACTTGATCATTCTGGCGGAGCCTGTCGATCCTCCGTCGCGAGCGTTCTCACCGGCGGCGCATACTGGAGAGGATGAAGCCAGCCAACGGCGTACCCCGTCGTCACCTGCCCACAAGTCCCTTCAAACCCCCGCCCCCGGCCCCGCCTGTCGAGCGGTTCAGTGTGAACGACCGGGTGACCCATGATCGATATGGTCTTGGCGTCGTCACCGGTGTAGAGGACGAGATCGCCGTGGTCGTCGATTTCGGATCGCGACAGGAACGCGTCACGGCACCGTTCAAGAAGCTGTACAAACTCTGAGCCCGCCGCGCCGCAGGGGAAGCACACAGCACGCGCTTTTCAGCATGTACGACGATGCGCGACTCGTAACTCGGTCAGATAGCGCTTGCTGATCCGGCCACCGTGACGCTCGTCGATCAGAGACCCGATACAGCTCAGGAGATCAGCCCGCGCTCCACTCTCCAGCGCCCGATGACCGGAGTAGGTGCGCAGCACGTCCAGATACCGCGCGGTCGAGTAGGACAGCTCCCATTCGTAGCGGCGGAAGACGGTCGGCCCGAACCGTGCCGACCGGTCCAGCTCCGCGCTGTCAGCGGGGATCTCCGCTGAGGCGTGCAGGCGCAGCCCCGGCGGGGTCGACGGGTCGAAGCGCTCATAACAGTCCTGCGCCTCACGGAAGAAGTCCCGGCTGCCACCGGCGACATGATGCGTGCTGATCGTGGCCAGCGCACCCCCGACACGCAGGGCGTCGGCCGCCTTCTCCACCCGCACCGCCGGGTCGATCCAGTGAAACGCCGTCGCCGAGACCACGACGTCGAACGGCTGTCGCGGCAGCGGCCAATCCTCGAATGCCGAGTTCTCGACGGCGACCAGCGGGAAACGCGCCAGATTGCGGCGGGCGACGGCGGCCATCGACGCACCGAGCTCCACCGCGATGATCTGACATCCCCGCTCGGCCAGCGGCACGGTGGCCTGCCCCGTGCCACAACCGATCTCCAACACCCGGCATCCTGCACGGGCCCCGGCCAGATCGGCCAGATCGTCGAACAGCTCGGCCGGATAGCCCGGACGAGCCCGGTCGTACAGTTCGGCGTCCTCGGTGAAGGTCTCGCGCAACCTTTCCCTATCGCTCTTGGCCATGCTCGAAGGCTAACCCGCCCCCCGCAGATCAGCATCTGATTCCAAGAGCAAGCCGGTGATCAGGCCGCTTCATCCAGCGTGTTCGTTCGTATGCCCGCATCGGGCGGACAGGCCTGACTGCCTGGCCCCGGAACCGGGACACCGCCGTCTGCCGATCGTCGATCTCTCCGCGCGGTCGAAGGCGGGACCTGCCGGCAGGGTGATCTCTCACGGCAGGGGTCGACGCGATCCACACCGGATGCGAGCTCTTTGAGTCCGGCGTGTAACGGAAGGCTGTTACGTACGGTTCCGGCAGGCGATCTGACCTGAGAGATCGTCCTGAGACGGTCGGGACCGTTTCTGGTCATCGCGGCCGCCGGCCAGGCTTTCGCGGGGTGCGCCGTGCCGATGCTGGTGCTCGCACCGGGCGTCGCGGCCGCCGCGGCGGCGCGCCCGGCCGTGGCCTATCTGCTCCGGCTCGACCTGCCGTTGCTCGCCTCGCTGATGTACGGCGCGGCACTGCTGACGAACCTCGCCCTGAACGTCCTACTGATCCCCGGGATGGGCGTCACGGGGTGTGCTCTGGCCTCCACGGCCGCCTATACCGCGCTCGCTGCCGCCCAGACAGGCTGGTTCGTGCGCTCAACGGGAGTGCCCCTGCGATGCTTGATCCCGGCTGCCGCTGAGATACGCGAGATCGTCCATCGAATCCGCGGGCTCCTGCACGGCGGCTGACCCACCCGGCCGCCGGAGCAGATACTGGTTGCAGCCGAGTCCGCCCCCGCATGTCCCGAGCCGCAGGAGGCTGAGATCGTGCGTACGTGCGCGGGCGAGGACCTGCTCGGGCTTGGAGACCTCGAACGGGTAGCCACCCACCCAGTCGAGCATGTCGTGCCAGCGCGACATGCCCCGCGGCCGGGCGGCCGCGGGACGGGGCCGCCCGGTGAGCAGCCGCCCGATTTGGAACAGGGGCCAGGCCCGGTGGATATAGGCCGAGCTGCCGGCGATCAGAGCGCCCCGGGTCACCGGTCCCGATCGGTTGTAGCGTCGCTTCACCACTGTCCAGATCCGGCTTTCCCAGCCCTGGTCGTTGTAGAGCGCGACGAACAGCAGTCCGCCGGGGGCGACGAGTTCGACGGCGTTGTCGAAGGCCTGCCACATGTCCCCGGTGTGGTGCAGGACTCCCCAGATGTAGACCACGTCGAAGGCCCCCAGCCGCGCGAGGTGGTCGCCGTCCAGGATCGACCCCTGCTCGATCGTCCAGGAGGCGTCAGGGGCGAAGGCGTGCCGCAGCCGCGAAGCGGACTCCACCGCCTCGGCGTCGAAGTCGCGGTGAGAATCCTGGCCGCCACCGGCATCGGTTGCCAGGTCATGATCAAGTACGGCAGGCTGAGAAACATCCCAAGCCGCAGAACTCCCGAGCCGGGGAAGCCGTATGTACATATCGAAGGCCTCGCGACGGCTGATTCGAGCCGGTGTGGCCGTGGCGACAGTCCTCTTTTCCTGCGTCGTCCCCGGTGCGCTCGCCACCCCCGCGCGAGCCGACACCGTTCGCGGGCTGGCCTGGCACCTGGACACCCTGCGGGTCGAGCAGGCGCACCGGTTGTCCAGGGGCAGAGGGGTGGTGGTGGCCCTCCTCAGCAGCGGCGTCGACGCCGACCACCCCGACCTCAAGGGACGCGTTCTTCGGGGGCGCTCCTACGACAAGGCCGCGGCGGCCGACGGCCGGGAGGACACCGGTGAGTATGGCCACGACACCGGAGTCGCCGGGCTCATCGTCGGCCCCGGCGGCAACGACATGCGTTCGCTCGGCATCGCGCCCGATGCCAGGATCCTGCCCGTCAACCTCGGCAGGTCACCCACCTCCGACACCCTCGACCAAGCCATCCGGTGGGCCGCCGACAACGGCGCAAACGTGATCAACATCTCGGTGTCCTTGAACCACTGCTCTCAGGAGGAGTACGAAGCGGTCCGCTACGCGCTCCGCAAGGACGTCGTGGTCGTCGCGCCGTCGGGTGACCGCAAATACGGTGTCGGTGTCCAGTGCCCCGCCTCGATCCCCGGTGTGATCGCCGTCGCCGGTACGACCAGAACCGGAAGCGCCTGGTCCAGTTCCATAACCGGCCGTGAGCTGGCGCTCGCGGCTCCCGCCGTGAGAATCATCCATCCCGCGCCCCTGCGGATGTCGAACAGTGGTTACCTCGTCAGCGATACCACGGGCAACGCGGCGGCGATCGTGTCGGGGGTGGCCGCCCTGGTGCGCGCGAAGTACCCCGACCTCGACGCGAACAACGTGGTCAACCGGCTGATCCGCACTGCGAAGGACCGCGACGACAAGGGGCGCGACATATTCTCCGGCTACGGTGTCGTCGATCCGGTGCGGGCCCTGACCGCCAGAACACGGCAGGTCGACGCCAACCCGCTCGGCACGCCCCCCGCCTCTCCCACCCCGACTCCCCAGCCCTCCCGGAGCGAGGCCGACGACGAACCCTTTATCCAGGTCACCGTCACCGATCCCGTCGGTGCCGCCATCCAGGTGGCCGTCATGGTGCTGATCCTGGTCGTCGTCATCGTCCTCATAATCCGCAACCGCCGCTGGCGGCGGGCAAGCATGGCCGGACCACCGCACCCACCATACGGGGCGCCATCCCAGCCACACGCACCGCCGCACCCACCGGGGCCGTACCATCCCCACCAGGGGTATCAGCGACCTCCACCATACGCGCAGCCTTCCGGACGACCGGTTCCACCGCCGACGGGTCCGCCCCCATGGCAGGGCCTGCCACCGTCTCCTCCACCGTCACCGCGCGAATGAACGGATACGGAGAGCCGGGGCTCACAGACCGTACGGCCGAGCGACCGGGCCACCGGCAGACCTATACGGAGACTCCGGCCGCGTCACGGCGCCGGAGCCGTCGACCAGAAACCCGCACCGGCGAGTGCCGACGGCCCGGCACGCGTTGGTCACTCGTCGGGCCGGGTTTCCCGACCCGTGGCTTTGCGGGAAGCCGCGAGGAACGCGACCAGCCCGACACCGAGAAGGGCGGCGGGCAGCAACATCACCGCGCCCACGGCCCACAGACCGCTGTCGTCCGACATCGCGGCGTCGATCGACCAGCACAGCCACATCACGCCCGCGACACTGATCGTGCCGATCTTCGGGAGGCCGAGCCTGCCGGCCAGGACGGCGAGGATTCCCAGGCAGACCACCAGGCCGACCACCTGCCACGGCTCATAGGGGCCGCTGAGACTCCCGTCCGGCTCGACGACCCGTTCCCGGTCCCACCCCAGCCAGACGAGGTAGTTCAGCAGAGACGCCGCGGCCAGAGCCAGGCCGATCCAGGCAGTGGTCACACTGCCACGGGCAGGGGGGACGCCATCTTCCGCCACGATCTCCACGCTTTCGTCGGCGACGGTCGTCCACAAACATATGCGCTGCCGCATCGCTTCTCGAAGGCCCTCCACTCGGGTCGACGCCACCAGGGGCAAAGTAGCTGTGAGTGATCGGCTCCATCATCTGACAGAGAGCCTGGACCGCATCGTGGCTGTTCATCGGCCCCGCGAGAAGGCCGGGTTATCATAGACGCCGCGCGCGCAGATCTCCGCGATCTGTAAGATTTTCTGAAAGGTTCCCTGCAAAACTCCTCGATGGACGCGCGCTCTCGCCCGCCAACAGACTCCCTTCCTGAGATTCAAGCAGCGGACCCGACCGATCGGGACCGCCTCACAGGAAGCGCGATCTATGGCGAATCGATCCCGGAGAGTGGTGCCCGCAGGGCTCGCGCTCGTCCTGGCCCTCGTGATGGCGGGCTGCAACGCGAACTCGCAGTCCACCGAGCCGACGAAGGGCAAGAACACGACGGCGCTCGAGTCCGTGCCCCAGGGCGGGACCCTGCACTACCTCTCGCGGCGCGCGACCGAGTCCTTCGAGACCGCCAACGCGCAGATGGTGCCGACCAGCCGGCTGCGGTGGGTGCACCGCGGGCTGACGTCATGGCGGACGCTTCCGGACAAGGACACGATCCTCGTGCCGGACCTCGCCACCGACACCGGTACGACGGACGACGGCGGCAAGACGTGGACCTTCACGCTGCAGGAGGGCCTGAAGTTCTCCGACGGCAGCCCGATCACCGCGCAGGACGTGAAGTACGGCGTCGAGCGGTCGTTCGCGCCGATGTTCCAGGGTGGCCTCGGCTACCACAAGACGCTGCTGGTCGGCGGCACCGACTACGACGGCCCGTACGACGGCAAGGAGCTCGACTCCATCGAGGTCGTCGACGACCACAAGATCGTCTTCCACCTGACGCGTCCGTTCGGCAACTGGCCGTGGATCGTCAGCATGCCGGCCTTCGCGCCGGTGCCAGCTGCGGCCGACACCGAGCCGGAGACGTACGGCGAGCACCCGGTCGCCAGCGGCCCGTACCAGGTGACGAGCTTCCGCAAGGGCTCCCAGGCGGTGCTGGACCGCAACCCGAACTGGAAGGCCGACACCGACCAGGCACGGTTCGCCGGCCCGGACAAGATCGTCCTCGACATGGGCCTGAACAACGACACGATCGTGCAGCGCCTCATCGACGACAAGGGCGAGGACAAGACCGCGATCAGCAACGCGCTCATCTCGCCGTCGCAGTTCCAGCGGATCGAGTCCGACCCGTCGATCTCCGACCGCATGGCCAACAGCCCGTCGGGCTACTTCCGCTACCTCGCCATGAACGTCAAGCGCCCGGGCCTCTCCGACGTCCGCGTGCGGCAGGCGATCAACTACGCGATCAACAAGGCCGAGGTGCAGAGCGTGTACGGCGGCCCGAAGTTCGGCGGCCAGATCACCTCGACCATCATGACGCCCGGCATCCCCGGCCACACCGAGTACAACCTGTACGACGGCGGTGACACCGGCAACGTCGACAAGGCGAAGGAGCTGCTCGCCGACGCCGGCGTCTCCGACCTGAAGCTCACGCTGACCTACCCGGCCGACGTGAGTGCGATCGAGGAGAAGGAAGCCCAGAGCATCAAGAACTCGCTGGCGCGGGTCGGCGTCAAGGTCGAGCTCAAGGGCCTCGACGGCGACACCTGGTACGAGCTCATCTCGTCCGCCGACGGCGACTACGACATGACGACGAACGGCTGGGGAGCGGACTTCCCGAGCGGCATGAGCACCATCCAGCCGCTGTTCGCGTCGAGCGAGATCGACAACGGTGGCGGCAACGCCTCGAAGTTCTCCAACCCCGAGGTGGACGCCGCGATCGACGCCGCGAGCGCGGAGCCGGACCTCGACAAGGCCGCCGAGATGTGGGCCGCGATCGACAAGCAGATCATGGAGGAGGCCCCGGTCGTGCCGATCCTCGTGCAGCGCACGCAGGCCCTGGCCGGTTCGAAGATCCTGAACTACTTCATCCCCGCCTACCCGCCGTTCGCGAATGAGCTGGTCGTCGGTGTCGATCGCTGAGATCCAGCAGGCGGAGGGCCGGGGTACGCCGGCCCTCGGCCGCTTCCTCCGGAAGCGGTCCGGCGTCGCCGGCCTGGTCATGCTGGTCGTGCCGCTCGTCGCGGGGCTCTGCGCCCCGCTGCTCGTGCGGATCGAGGGACAGGACCCGAGCACCTTCCACCCCGACCTGCTCGACCCGGACGGCGGCCGTCCGCTGGGCGCCTTCGGTGGCGTCAGCGCCGACCACTGGCTCGGCGTCGTCCCGGTGACGGGCGTCGACCTGTTCGCCCAGATCGTCTACGGCATCCGCTCGTCGCTGTTCATCGCGTTCGGGGCGAGCATCCTGTCGATCGCCTTCGCCGCCGTCCTCGGTACGGCGATCGGGTACTTCGGCGGCTGGCTCAACGCCGTCGCGGGGCGGGTGATCGACTTCATGTTCGGCTTCCCGGGCCTGATGTTCGTCATCGCGATCATGGCGATCGTGCCGCCGGAGATGCCGCGGGGCCTGGTCCTCGTGCTGGTACTGGCCTTCTTCGGCTGGACCGTCCCGGCCCGGATCATCGGCGCCCAGGCCGGCGCCATCAACGCCCGCGCCTTCGTCGAGGCGGCGCGCGCGACCGGGGCTTCGCCCTGGCAGATCATCCGCCGAGAGATGCTGCCGCACCTCTTCGGCCTGGTCGTCGTCCTGTTCGCGATGTCGCTGCCCGGCAACGTCAGCGTCGTCGCGGGACTGTCGTTCCTCGGCGTCGGCCTGCGTGGCGACGTCCCCGACCTCGGCAAGCTGCTCTCGGACTCGCTGCCGTGGATCTACAGCGGTGCGGACGTCTGGTACATGCTCTTCCCGGGCGCCGTGGTGTTCCTGATCGTATTCGGCGCCACGCTCGCCGGTGACGCGCTCCGCGACGTCCTCGACGTGCGCACGGAGGATGCTGCATGATCGTCTACATCGCCCGCCGCATGGTCACCGCGGTGTTCATGCTCCTCGCGATCGCCTTCGTGACGATAGCCCTCTTCTTCGGGGCCTCGAAGGACCCGGCCCGCGCCATGTGCGGCAAGCCGTGCCCGCCCGAGACCCGGGCCAAGGTCAGCGCCTACATGCAGACCGACCAGAGCGCGGTGTGGCAGTACACCGAGTTCGTGAAGGGTCTCTTCGTCGGCCGTACATACGGCGAGGGCGCCCAGCAGGTGCACTGCCACGCGCCCTGCTTCGGCTACTCATTCCCGAACCGCAGCGACGTCACGACGCTCATCGTCGAGCGGCTGCCCGTCACGTTGTCGCTCGCGGTCGGCGCGGCCGTCCTGTGCCTCGTCGTGGGCATCGGCCTCGGCGCGTTGTCGGCGATACGCAAGGGCGGGATCGTCGACCGGTTCTCGACCGGCTTCGCGATGTTCGGGCTGTCGGTGCCGACCTTCCTCGTCGGCCTGCTCGTCGTCCAGGTCTTCGGCTTCATGCTCAACGCGCTGCCGTACTCCGGCTTCGTGTCGTTCTCGGAGTCACCGGCGGACTGGGCCTGGCACCTGATCGGCCCGTGGATGGTGCTGTCGTTCATCCTCGCCGCCGGCTACATCCGGGTCACCCGCACCCAGCTCCTCAACGAGCTCTCGGCCGACCACCTCGTCGCGATGACCGCGCGCGGCGCGTCGACCCGGCAGGTGAACCGGCACGCCGTCCGCGGCGTGATGGTGCCGGTCGTGGCGATGTTCGCGCTCGACGTCACCGCGCTCCTGGGCGGGTCGGTGATCGCGGAGAAGGTGTTCAGCCTGCACGGGCTCGGCGACCTGCTGCTGTCCGGCGTGAACGAGTCCGACCTGAGCATCGTCGTCGGGGTGACGCTCTTCTCCGCCTTCCTCATCATCGTCGGCAACCTGATCGCCGACCTGCTGATGCCGCTTCTCGATCCGAGGATCCGCCGTGCCTGACCCCGTACTCCAGGTCGAGGACCTGTGCGTCTCGTTCACCAGCGGCGGCGTCACCGCCGATGTCGTCCGAGACCTCTCCGTGAGGCTGGACGGCGGCCGCACGCTCGCCGTGGTCGGCGAGTCGGGGTCGGGCAAGACGATCACCGGCCGGGCGATCATGCGACTGCTGCCGCGCGGGGCGAGCGCCCGGGGCCGGATCGTCGTCGCCGGCCGGGAGATGCTCTCCGCCGACGAGCGCGAGCTGCGCCGGGCCCGCGGCTCCGACGTGGCCATGGTGTTCCAGGACTCGATGTCCGCGCTCAGCCCGTACCTCGACATCGGCGCGCACATCGCCCAGGCGGTCCGCCTGCACAACCCGTCGGTCACCCGCCGCGCTGCGCGGGCCCGTGCGGTCGAGATGCTCGACCGGGTCGGCATCCCCGAGCCCGCGGACGCCGTATGCCGCTTCCCGCACGAGTTCTCCGGCGGCATGCGGCAACGCGCGGTGATCGCGATGGCCCTGGTGAACCGGCCGGCGCTCCTCATCGCCGACGAGCCGACCACCGCGCTCGACGTGACGGTGCAGGCGCAGATCCTGGCCCTGCTCCGCGAGCTCCAGCAGGAGTACGGCATGGCGATGCTCCTGATCAGCCACGACTTCGGAGTGGTGGGGAGCGCGGCGGACGACGTCCTCGTGCTGTACGCCGGCCGCCAGGCCGAGTACGGCAGCCTCCGCGACATCTTCGAGCAGCCCGCCCACCCGTACACCGCCGGTCTCCGCGCGGCCACGCCGCGGCTGGACGCCCGACTCGACACTGGAGGGGAGCGGACCCGGCTCCGCGCCATCCCCGGCGCGCCCACGTCGCTGCGCGACGCCGGACCGGGTTGCGCCTTCGCGCCGCGCTGCGGCCTCGCGGACCAGGTCGGCGAGCGCTGTGTCGTCGAGACACCGCTGCCCACCGTCCGCCCGACCAGCGAGGGCGGCGGCCTGCACCTTGCGGCCTGCCACCTCGATCGTCTCCCCGCACCGCAGGAGGTCGCCCGGTGAGCGAGCCGATCCTGGAGATGACCGACGTCAGCAAGCGCTACCGCACCGCCGGTGGCTTCGGCCGCGGGCGCAAGGGTTTCCTCGCCGTCGACGGCGTCTCGCTCCACGTCGAGCGGGGCGAGGCGCTCGGCCTGGTCGGCGAGTCCGGCTCGGGCAAGTCCACGCTGGCACGGATGGCCAACGGCCTGGTGGTGCCGACGTCCGGCACCGTCCGTACGGACGGGCAGGACGTCGCCCGCCTCAGTCGGCGAGGACTGCGGCGGCTGCGGCGCAACGTCGCCATGGTCTTCCAGGACCCGTTGGCGTCGCTGAACCCGCTGCAGACCGTGCGGCAGACGCTGGAGAACGTCTTCCGTGCGCACGGCGAGACGACGTCGACCGCCGAGCTGGTCGCGCTGCTGGAGTCGGTCGGCCTCGGCGCCGACTACCTGGGGCGCTACCCGCACGAGGCGTCCGGCGGGCAGCTCCAGCGCGTCGCCGTGGCGCGCGCGCTCGCCCTCAAGCCGGACCTGATCATCGCGGACGAGCCGACCTCGGCGCTCGACGTGTCGGTGCGTGCCCAGATCCTCAACCTGCTGGCCGACCTGCAGCGCGACCAGGGGATCTCGTTCCTCCACGTCAGCCACGACCTGGCGGTGATCCGGCTCTACAGCGACCGCGTCGCCGTCATGCAGCGCGGCCGCATCGTCGAGACCGGCCCGTCCGACGAGATCTTCCGCTCCCCGCAGCACCCCTGCACGCGCGCGCTGGTCGAGGCGACACCGGAGGCGGAGCTGCCAGCCTGACCTGCGGGAGCGTTGCGCGACGCCGACCAGGCGTGCCACGATCATGACCATGACTCACCGAACGACCACCCCGTCGTGTGCCGGCCGGAGGCCGGCGCGACAGAGTACTGAATGAGGACACGTGGGAACCGACCTGTTCGTCCGAGAGTACGGGCGGGACGCAGCAGATGCGCCCGCCATCCTCATCCTGCACGGCGCCGTGGAGTCCGGCGCGTGCTACGGCGACGCCGTCGACCGCTGGTGCGGCGACTACCACATCGTGGCGCCGGACGCCCGGGGCCATGGGAAGTCGCCCAGCCGCCTGCCCGAGCACGAGGGCGTTCCGTCCACCGACGTGATGGTGCAGGACGCGATCGACATCCTCAAGGACATGCTCGACGAGACCGGGCGCAAGACGCTCGTCGTCGGGCACTCGATGGGCGCGCGGATCGCCGCCTTCGTCGCCGCCGACGCCCCGCACCTCGTGGCCGGCGTCGTGCTCGAGGACCCGCCGTGGTGGGTGCCGGAGGCCGGTCCCAACCCGTGGCTCAGCGTCGAGCAGACCACCAAGGACCCCTTCGACTACGCCGACACGGCGTCGGTCGAGGAGCTCATGGACATGCAGCGCGAGCTCAAGCCCCACTGGGCGGAGCAGGAGCTGCGCCCACTCGCCGAGGCGATGAAGGCCGTCGACATCGACTACATGGAGCAGCGGGTCCACGAGAGGCGCCGGATCTGGACGCCGACCGCGCGGCAGATCACGGTCGGCCCGGCCGGCGTACCGGCGCTGCTCGTCACCGGCACCGGCGACGTCATCGTCGACAAGCACTCCCGTGAGCGCCTCACGGCCGTCGCGCCCGGCTTCGACGTCGTCGTGATCGAGGGCGCCCACCACTGCGTGCGCCGCGACAAGCCGGACGAGTACCACCGGCACGTCGACGCCTTCCTCCGCGAGAACGCGCCGTCGGCCGGAGCCGTCACTCGACGCTGAAGGTGTCGGACCGCGCGAGCGGGCCGTAGATCTCCGAGTCCGGCTGGGCGACAGCGGCCCGCATCGCCTCCAGCCCCGCACGTACGACGGGGTGGCCCTGGTTGTCGCGCCGCGTCGTCATGATCACCTTGCGCAGCGGCGCGATGCCGCGCGTCGGCAGGATCGTCACCCAGTCGGCGTCGCGGGCGGAGAGCGCGGACTCCGGCACCAGGCAGATCCCCGCCTCGGCGGCGACCAGCGCCAGCGCGGCGCGGTAGTCGTCCGAGACGTGGGTGATCGGCGGGTGGAAGCCGAGCTCGGCGCACGCCTGCAGCACCATCGTGCGGCACGGGTTACCGGGCGAGGGCATGATCCAGCCCTCCTCGGTGAGCTGGGTGAGCCCGATGCCCTCCTCACCGGCCAGCGGGTGCGCGTGGGGGAGGACGGCCTTGAACCGCTCGATGTAGAGCGGGAACTTCACGATGTCGGGGGAGTCGCGCTCGGGGTCGGACTCGTACTCCAGGCTGACGGTCACGTCGATATCGCCGCGCATCAGCATCCGGTGGCTCATGTGCGCCTCCGCGTCGACGACCGTGACGTCGACGCCCGGCGCCTGGCGGCGCAGCTCGACGATGGCGGGTGCCACCAACCAGCTGATCGCCGTGGGGAAGGCGCCGATCCGGAGCTGCCCGAGGACACCGCCCGCGTGCGCGGCCAGGTCGGCCTCGGCGATCTTCAGCCGGGAGTTGATCTCCTCGGCGTGCCCGGCGAGGATACGCCCGGCCGGCGTGAGCGCCAGCTTGCGCCCCGTGCGTACGACGAGCGCGTGGCCGACCTCGCGCTCGAGCGCCGCGAGCTGCTGCGACACCGCGGACGGCGTCAGGTGCAGCGCCGCCGCGGTCGCGGTGACCGAGTCGGACAGCACGAAGGCACGGAGGACAAGGAGACGTCGGGGGTCGATCGTGGGCACGCGGGCTCCGTCGCGAGTCGGCCGCGGTGGGGGCATCCGCGAGGCGGGACCAGGGGACCCCGATGCTAGCGGGCGCTTCCGGACGCGCGGCGCTCGGCCTGGCCGAACGGATCGAAGGGCCGGGGCGGGCGGGCCGGGGCCGATCGCGGCGCTGGCCGATCGCCTGACCTGGTCGAGCAGGCCATGGGTCACCAGATCACCGCGCTGCTCGGCCAGCTCGAAGCGGCCTGCACGGCCGAGCAGAGCTCGGTGGCGAGGTCCGCCAGGGATACCTCGGCGTAGCGGCGCCGGCTCGGGCGGCTTGGGCTGCTTGCCCTTGAGCTTGCCGTTCTTCTGCCACAGCCTCGGGGTTCCAGTGGGGCTGGGCGCACGTGCGAAAGTGGGGTGTGCCTCACCTTGTTTTGGGGCGCCTCGGCCATGTCACCGGGCCAGTCGTGATCTCTACCGTGAGCGCATGACGAACCGAACGAAACGGCCGGTCAGACCGGTTCCGGTCCGCTCCGCATATCGGGTGAAGACCTTGCCGGTTGCCCTGTCGGCCCTGTCCGCGCTCCTGGGCCTGGCTGTACTGCCGGTAGCGGCCCAGGCCGCCCCGGCCCTCACCTGGAGTGCCTGCCCTTCCGGCCAGGGCCCGGCGGAGATGGAATGCACCGCGATCGAGGTGCCGGTGGACCGGTCCACGCCGGGTAAGGCCACGATCAAGCTGGACCTCGCTCGGCTGCCCGCCACCGAGCCGTCGCTCCGCCTCGGCAGCGTTCTCGTCGTGTCCGACGGCGGTCCGGGGATCCAAGGCGTCCTTTCCTCGGCCCCGGAGTCGTTCACGAAGTTGCGCCGGCACTTTGATGTCGTCGGCTACAACCCGCGCACCAGCGCGGCAGGGCGCTATCTGCCACCCTCGTGCGGGGTTCCCGGGCTGCCACTCAACGACCCGCGTGACCGCGCCGCGTACGAGGCCCAGGCTGCCGCCCTGGAACGCCTGGTCGATCGGTGCCGCCAGGACGACACGACTGGTCTGGCCGACCACCTGGACTCGGACTCGGTGGCCAGGGACATGGAGGCGATCCGCATCGCCCTCGGCCAGGACAGGCTCAACATGCTGGCCTTCTCCTACGGCGGGGTTCCGGCCGCCGCGTACGCGCGGCTTTACCCTGGGCACGTCCGAGCAGTGGTTTTCGACAGCACGCCCGACGCGACGGTGGGCTGGCGCGGTATGGAACGCGTGCAACTGCGCACCACTGAGGCGGCGTTCAAGCGCTTCACCACCTGGTGTGCCGGTGACGACGCGTGCGCCCTGCGGGGGCGGAACGTGCGTAAGCTCTGGCGCGAGCTGATCAAGAGCACCGGCCGCAGGCCCGTCACGTATGCCTCCGCCCGGCTGGGTGAGATCAGACTGACCGATTTGCACCTCAAGGCGCTGGCCCGGCTGGTCCTCCCCGTTCCGGAGAGGTCACCGGAGTTCGCCGGCGCGCTGCTCAAGGCGAGTAAGGGCGACTTCGCCTGGTTCGGCGAGCAGATCCTGGGCCTCTCCGCGAGCTGGAGCTCGCCGGGCGCGGCGGCGACCCGGTGCCCGGACGGCCTGGTCAGACTGGGGTACGAGGCGCTCGTCAGCGACCGCCGTTACAGCGAGCGGATCTCCCGCGACTTCGGCGGCGGGGTGGGCACCGGGCTGGAGGCCCTGGCCTGCTCCGGTTGGCGGCACCGGCTGGTGAACCCGCCGCGCCCCTTGCCGGCCGGACTGCCTTCGGTACTGGGACTCGGCGGCGATCGTGACTTTCCGGTCACCGAGCTCCTGGTGAGCAGGATCCCAGGCTCGGTCGCCGTCCGCTATGACGGCCCCGTTCACGTCGTCTACCTGCGGGCGAAGGACCCGTGCGTGACGGGATACGCCGACCGGTATCTGACGAAGCTGACGTTGCCCCCCGCAGGCACTCGCTGCTCGCCCCGGTAGTCGATGCCACGGCAGAAAAGATGCCCGCATCCAGCCGGGACCGCCACACGCCACCGCCGCTGACGGCCCCGGCCTTTTGCGGGAAGATGATCCCATGCAGATCCGGATCGAGGCCTTCGACCTGCCAGGCCGCACCTGCGCCACCGCCCCTGGCTTCCCCGGCTACACCGACATCCACGTCGCGGTCCAACGCCGAAACCAGCGAGAAGAGCTGCTCGACCCGCAGCCCGGCGACGCCGCGTCGGCGACCTGGACGCTGGAGTGCACCGCGACCACCACCCCGTCCGGCATCGACCTCAAAGGTCCCCATATCCAGGGCCGCCCCGAAGGCCGGTTCATCTACCTGTCATGGGGCACCGTGGCGGAGGCCGGCACCTTCACCCTGTTCCGGCGAGCCAAGCTGATGCTCGACGCCGTCGACCCGGCCACCGCCAAGGCCGCCACGCGCTCCGGGCTGCTGCTGGCCCGTCTTCGCCTCACCGATGCCAAGAACCAGCCGCTGTGTGCCGCGGTCAGGCCACCGCTCGTCGAATGGATCGCCGGGCAAGCACATTGATCTCCCGCCGCGGCCGCAGAGCATCATGCGGCTCCGTGCCGGCCCTCCACTCGGGTCCGGGTGACCAGGTCACAGCCTCCCGTCGGCCACCTCGCGGGATCGTGACATCGCGCTCGTACGTATCAATGACGCACAGCCCTGTTCTCCCCCGGCCCCCAGGAGTCCGCCATGACCTGCACCAGAGGTGACCTGAGAGCGTTGATCCCGCTGCTTGGCATCATCATCGTTGCCGCCGCGGCGTCCGCCTGCGCCTCGGACGTACGGAGACCACCCACGGAGTCGGCGTCCACCGGACCGACACCCGGGCCGACACTCGCGCCGACCAGGATCGGGCCGCAGCCGGGCACTCTGCGAAAAGACCTGCCGTGCCCGGTCACCAGACCCGCCGACCGCCCCGCCCCGCCACCTCCCGAGGCGATTCGCTGGAACTCCGGAAACGACGGCCTCTACGGCGGTGGCGGCCTGTGGGTGGCGTTGCCTACCTCCGACTCGCGCGCCGTCCGCTGGCCGGACGGCAAACACCATCTGAAGATGGGATGGTGGCGAGCGTTCGACGGCCGGTTGAAACTGGGGGCCACCTCTCTCCGGACCGGCGAGACCGTGACGGAGGAACTCTCATCCGGCTACGGGACACGCGGCTTTCAGGCAAGCACCGTGGGTTTCCCCCATCCAGGCTGCTGGCTGGTCACCGGCTCGCTCGGCACCACCGAGGTGAACTTCGTCGTTGACGTCAAATTTGAGAGCTGATCGTGAAGCCGTCCCGCGTCGGGGTAGGAGCGCGGGCATGGCACGGCGGCCCTTTCCGTCTCACCAAACGGATCCCCCGCCGCGCTCCTTCCAGCTGCTCTGCTTCCGCGACCGGTAACAGGTCAGCGGGCGCGCGCCGGTGACGTGCGCCAGATGTAGAGGACGGTTGTCAGGGCCATCAGGACGGTCAGCACCACCAGTGTGGCGTTGAACCCGAAGTTCCGCAGCAGCAGGACGCCGGCCCAGGCACCGAGGACGAGCGCGACGATCTCCCCGGCGCGACGGCGGGCACGCGTGTGCCTGCCGGTGCCGAGCACCGAATCGGCCGCCAGATTGGCCAACGTGCCGGTCACCACGGTCGTACTGATGTCGGGAATCCCGAGACGGCGCACGACGGTGTTCCGTCCGCCCATGGCGACTCCCAGGACGACGATCAGCGGGTAGCGGCCGGCCTGGGTGGTGGGCAGGAGGAACGAGCCCACCGTGGTGATGCCGAACAGGCTGGTCTCCATGGCCATGGCGAGGATCAGCCTGCGGCGGACGTTCGGAACCCTCTCGACCAGCCGCCCGGCCAGCCCGGCCCCGAGGAAGAAGCCCACGACGGCGATGGCCGTCGCGACGAGCGGGAACTTGGACGGGTCACCCGCGGCGAAGCCGAGAATGAGCAGGTTTCCGGTCATGTTCGCCATGAACACCTGGCCGATGCCCACGTAGCTGATCGCGTCCACGAGTCCGCTGATGACGGTCAGACCGGCCAGCGGCGCGTCGGATGGCCGGTCGTTCTTCACCTCTGGCACGGCGGATGGCGGATCAGCCCGGTGGTGAGTCCGTGGACTCCGAGGCCACGCGTCGAAGGGGCCGGGCCCGAGGCGTCGGCGATCCCTGTCACGGTGCCCACCCGCGGCCGGGTGTGACCTCCCCTGGACGGCATAGTCGAACCTCTCGTTACAGATACCCGCGTCAGATGCCTCTGAGCAGACACTCTTCACCAGAGGTGGAGGAGGATGGCCGTACCGAAACCCGGGCTCGCCGCATTTTGACAAGCATTTTCGAGTGCCCCCGAAAAGCAATATACGGCCATATGGGCTTTTCTCATGAGTTTTTGATGCCGAGGCGCAGGGAGGGAACTCTCATCACCGCGCCGCCCGACGTGCTTGAGGTCGTGGCTCTCCGTCAGGCCGGCGGCGGCCCGTCAGGCCCGGTCGTGCGCAGCTGCCAGCGGCCGTGGTGGGCGGTGAGCTGAACCCGGGCCAGCGGCGGGACGTCGACGCGCCAGAACGAGGCGGGAGGCGCGGCGAGCACGTTCACCAGCGCGGCCCGGATGACCGCGGCGTGCGTCACCGCGACCGCGCGACCGTGGAAGGAATCCCGCCACAGGCCCGCCAGCCAGTCGCCGGTCCGCTCGATCAGATCCACGATCGACTCCCCGCCGTGCGGTCTGGCGGCGGGATCGGTGAGCCAGTCCTGGATCGCCTCGGGTTCGGCGGCCTGAACCTCGGCGAGCCCGCGGCCGCGCCAGCGCCCGTTGTCGCAGTCGCGCAGCGCGGGCTCGATCGACGGGTCCAGTCCGAGCGCCGCCGCGGTCTCCCTGGCCGCGGCGGCGGGGCTGCACCAGGCCGTCGCCGCGGACTCCCACCCGTGCCCTGCCGCGTGTCCGCCTCGTTCGGTGAGCGGCTCGTCGGCCGGGAAGAACGCCCGGGAGAGCGCGACGGTGGGACCATGACAGACCAAGATCAAACGGATCGTCACGTGGCGGCTCCGGATGGTGAGCGGGGGATGGCGTCTGTGGATGCCTTTGGTTTCCTTCCGGCCCACGGACGGAACCGGACCCGCATCGTACGTTGTCATCAACCTGACTATGACGGCGATTCGTCCACGAGTTCGTCCACGACGGCCGACATCTCCTCGGCTTCCCCTGTCACTGACCAGCAGACGGGACGTGCTATGACGATGCGCGCACTGCTGCTGCGCGTAATGCTCGTCGGGCTCGTATCGGCCGCCCTCGGACTGGTGTTCGGCGCCCTAACGGAACGCAGCCTGATCGCCCGGCCACGAAACAACCGGGCGACAGCGACAGCCGACACCGGCTGACCTGTATTCGGAGCCCCGAGGCCACTGCCGGTCCAGGCGTCGTTCCCGTCGCTGCTGCGCGGGCCGGAGCGGGACGTGCCCCCGCCGGTGCGGGAACACGTCCGTTGGACACCGCCCAAGGAGGCCCGCGCACCACGGCCCTCCTTGGGCGGCGCCGTTCACCGGCCGGATCGGGTCAGGGGTAGCTGACCACGTTGCTCGTTCCGTAGGAGCCCACGACGGGGGTGCCCGCCTCGTTGATGGTCCGTTCGATACCGCCGCTGCCGTTGAGGAAGACCGTGACCATGTTGTGGAAGCGAACATCCCGGGTCTTGGGCACCTCGATCGCCCGGTCCGTGCGGATGTCCACTCCCTGGTTGAAGTAGGAGTAGACGCCCAGGCCCCACGCCTCGTGGGTCCGCACCCCGCGGCCGACCTTGTACGACGCCCAGCCCTTACCGGTCGGGCTGGTCCAGGCCGCCTGGCTCGGCGGGTCGTAGGGAAGCTCGCTCTGGTAGAAGATCGTCCGGCCCCTCTCCCCGTTCCAGATCGTCTGGTACTTCTGGTAGTGCTCGACGAACAGGCCGTACGCCGTCACGTCGTCGCCGTTGACCACGACGCCCGTGTCCGCCGTGTTCTGGGTCCAGCCGATCCCGTTGCCGTGGTCGCCGCGCCAGGCCCAGATGTTGTCGATGATCGTGTCGTCGCTGTTGACCACGAGGCTCGTCTTCGCCCTGCCCACCCACGGTCCGCCGATGCGGAAGAAGACGTCCTGCAGCGAGATCGGGTTCCTGGAGTGGTCCCGGTGGCTGTTGCGGTCGCCGACCTCGACGAGCGTGTCGGACTCGCGCCGCCCGGCGTCGACGAGCACACCCGCGATCCGGACGCCGTCGACGTCCTCGACGCGCAGTGCCGCGTCACCGGTGCCGGGGGCCAGGCTCGGCATGCCGAGACCGAGCACCACGGTGTCCTTGTGCTTGACGCGCAGAGCCCGGTCGAGGTGGTAGACGCCCGGGGTGAGCAGCAGGTGCCTGCCGCGCGACAGCTCCTGGTTGATCTTCCGCGCGCTGTCGGTCGGCTTGGCGATGAAGAAGTCACGGATCGGCAGCGACGAGCCCTGCTGCCGGCCGTCGGCCCACGTCGTGCCCGAGGTGCCGCGGCGCAGGGCCGGGACGAAGACCCGGTAGGCGCCCGAGCCGTCGACGTACAGGAAGGGCTTCTCGCGCGTCACCGGACTGGTGGGCAGCGTCGTGTAGGGCGGGTTGGGGAAGCCTCCCTCGGGAGCACCCACCACGCCGGAGAACACCTGGTTCCAGACCCCGTTGGTCCAGACGTCGCCGAGCACGCTGTCGCGCGTCAGCCACTGCTGCTGCGAGCCGTTGATCGTGACCCCGTCGACCTTCGAGTCGGCGATGTACCCGCCGCTGGAGAATCCGCCGTTCCCCGGCTCCAGCCAGAGGGTGCCGCGAATGTGGACCCGTCGCATCGGTGACGCCTGCGACACCGCCCACTGGTTCGACCAGTCGGTCGGCGTCACGGACAGGTTCTCGGCGGAGCGCCAGAAGTTGGTGAGCGCGGAGATGCCCGCCGCCGAGGTCGGATCGGGCTGGCCGACGACCCGTACCGCGCCGTGGATGTCGACGTCGTCCGGCGACTGGCCGAGGCCGGCGACGGTCGTGTAGTAGCCGAGCTTCGCGTTGACGTCGTAGCGGCCGGGCTTGAAGAGCACGGCGTAGCGGTCCGTGCCCATCTCGTTGTTCTCCTGCCGGGTGAAGATCTCGTCGAGCTTGGCCTGGATCTGGGGGGCGGGCGTCGACGGGTCGTACACGAAGACGTTGGGCCCGAAGTCCGGCTCCCCGCCCGGGCGCGCGGCGGCGGGGCCCGCCACGGACACCAGGCCGGTGGCGGCGAGCGCCGCCGCCGAGGCGGCCAGCGCGAGGAGACGGATTAGGGAGATGCCTCTGCGTGTACGCGAGGTCACACGCACATCCTGGTCGCGGGCTGTTCTCATCGACCTGCCTATCGAGCACGGGCGGCATGACGACGCCGAGGCACCGAGAGAGCGCTCTCTCAGTGCCGCCATGCTTACGTCAAGTCTTAAATGAAGGGTTGACGTATTTCTATCCGGTCAACGCCGCCTTGCGCTACGGCGTCGCCTTACCCTTGCCCCCCGCTCTGTCATAGGGCTTCTCGAACCGGGAGGAAAGAGGTGCGGGGGAGCATTCCTGTCGAGAGGCCGGACGCACGGCC